>NZ_DEXU01000005.1:117867-284847 GCF_002364295.1 Idiomarina sp. UBA3176 | reverse complement strand
CAACACCATGCTGACACACAGGGGTTGTAACCTGAGTTGGTCGACGAGTTTTTTCGGGGTTACGCCAGTTTTCTTTATACACCTTTCTGCAAAAGCACTGACTGATAAATAAGCGAGTTCTGCCAGTCGTTCTACAGTCCAGTCCGCGCCCGGCTCGTTAATCACGGCCATAATGACTGTACGCAACTGGCGATCACTCAGAGCAGCTAAAGGGCCGCGAAGAGACTTACCCTCATCAATAACTTGCCGCAGCAAATTCAGAGAAAGAACGTCACTTAGCCGACTAATGACAGTTTGGTATCCGGGAGACTGATTAATTGCCTCAGCTCTGATTAACTCAATAATATGTGATAGCTGCTGATGCTGGTCTGCTTGTTTTAGAATGAGCCAGGGTGGGAGTAGTTGAAATAGAGTATCATTTGCTCCCGGAGCGGAGTTAACGTCATAACAAACAACACCAGATTGTTCGTGGTCGCGCTGACAATACTGGGGAATATCGGATTCGTTTATGTCAGATGGAATTTGAGTCTTACTCAGAAAGTGAGAAACGCCTTTATTAACAAAAATAATGTCTGAGGCACTTAGTTTGATTGGTTCGACCGAAGAACCCGGTAAACCAAACCAGCAGTCTCCATTTGTGACAACATGAAACGCTACTTTTCCCGGCTCTTTGGCCATTAATGTCCAGTGGCCGCAAAGGCCTGATTCAAAGTGCAGTTCGGTACCCCGGGCAACTTGCTCTAGCAGTTCGTTGAGAGCTTCCGTTGTTTGAGTTGGGTTTCCTGTTGTTTTTGTCATTCCGTTATAAGCTTAAGTAGTGAATACTGACTATTATGCGTGATGCGTTTCAAGAGTAAAGGTTTTGAGCCTTTGCCATTGATTTCTGAAGGTTAATACCTTCAGAAGAACGATCTTATTTCTGGCGATAAACGTAACTGACTAGCGCAACAAATAACGCTTTTAGTTTCGTTTAGTAAGTCATTTGGTTTAATAAGGAAATACAAGAATGAAAAAGTGGTGGTGGCTAGGGTTCTTGCCGTTAACGGCGGTGGCACAAGAAAAACCAATGGAAGTTATTGAGGTTATTGGTCGCGACGACGGAAGTGTCGTGCTGCCATCGGAAGAAACAACCGAGGGTTTGTTCGGTTTAGCGGAGAGCCTGCAGGAAATCCCCCGTGCTGCCACGGCTATTAGTGAGTCGTTAATGGAAGAAGCTGCCATTAATGACTTACACGATATTGCGCGCTTTGCGCCTAACAGTTTTGCTGCGGCAGGTTTTGGTAATCCATCGCTGCCGACCATTCGCGGCCAACTGGGCGAGTTATTTGAAGCGGGCATGCGCCGTCAGGCCGGTAACAATGGGCTTGGTATTCCCATGTCGTTTAACGCCATTGAAGGTATCGCTGTTGTTAAAGGCGCGCCGCCGGTCATGCTGGGCACTACTCAACGCGTGGGTGGCTTTGTCAATTTGCAGCCCAAAAACGCTCGTCTGACTGAGTCGGACTCAACCTTGAAAGCCCAATTGGGTGAGTGGGAGCAGTACCGGTTACAGCTAGACCATAATTGGGTGTTAAAAGAGGGGGAGCAAGGCCTGCGAGTAAGCGCCGAATATGTGGATGAAGACAGCTTTTACGACTTTCATCAGCATCGCAGTAATGACCTTTTGCTGGCGTATAAGTTTGCGCCTAACGACGACACGCTGCTGGATATTTCCTTAGAATATTACGATGTTGACTGGACAGACAACGCAGGCATTAACCGGCCAACGCAAAACCTGATAGACCATAATTTGTATATTACCGGTCAGGGTGTTCAGCCAAATGGTTCGAGGGTTCCGGGGGCTGGGGCTGTTGTTAGCCCAACCGGAGAGGTTCGAATTGACCGCAGTACCACGTTAACTGACCCGCTCGACACCAATACCGCTGAAACCACTTTGTTGCACGCAAAGCTTCAGCACTGGCTGAACGATGACATGGTTCTGGTTAACCGCACGTATTATCAGTATTTAACCCGCGAAGGCATTAACCAGAACAGTTTTGTTGAAATTATTGGTGACGCTCACACCTTTGAAAACCGCACCGAGCTGCACATAAATAAGAAAACGGTAGTAGGTGTTAACTTACGAATTAACGATGTACTGGGTTACAGCCAGTTCTCAACCGAGGCGGATAATCCTATTGACTTGACGGGCCCGCTCAGTAACCGCCGCATTCCATTAACTAATGATCAGAAAGCCAGTTTAATCGAGCTGCGCCCGGGTCTCTGGGTATCGCCGGGCAGCCAGTACGATATTGACGGCGATGGTACGGGCGATTTTATTACGTCAGACACCACCGACTCAAAAAGCTACCAGTGGGGTGTTTTCGCTCAACACGAGCTGAATATTACGGACAAATGGCGAGTCACCGGTGGCGTAAGAGCGGACTATTATGACGTAGATGCGAAAGATCCCATTCCACCACAGGGTGTTCAAGCTGCAAGCGATACCTACAGTGACTGGCTAACCGCGGTAAGCTTATCAACTCAGTATAACTGGACACCCGATCTGACATTCTATGCAACCGCCTATGAGAGCGACTCTACGTCGAACGCGATGGCGGGCGGTACGGTATTAAATGCCGACGGTGAAATTGATTCGCAAAACTTTGCCACAGAAAATTCACTTTATGAACTGGGTGTTAAGTACGCTCCTAGTGGTGCCCGCTGGTATGCAGACGCTGTAGTCTTTGACCAAAAGCGAAGCTTGCGCAACCGCGATGGCTCTAACAGTGGAGTTCGTACTGAGGGTTTTGAAACTCAGTGGCACTTCTCTTCAGCTTCAGGAACTCACGAAGCCGGCTATTGGATAACTCTGGCGGCCAGTTATATTGACGCGCACTACGATAACTCTACAGCTTCACAGGGTACAGGTCAGGTAGCTGATGTGTTTGATGATTCACGCCCCGATATTATTGAAGGTACTGGTGTTGGCTCGCCTAAGTTCACCGCGTTTCCCGCTTCCAATCAACAATTACAGGGTATTCCGGAGGTGCAGGCGTCAGCGGTTGCCGGTTGGCGGATAACGTCCGAATGGTCGATAGGTGGCGATTTAAGCTATACCAAGCATTATCCGCTAGATTATCTGCAAACGGTGTTTATACGTGACCAGCACACGCTAAACCTGAACGCACGTTATCGCTTTGACGAGCAGTTAAGTGCCCGTATTGATGTGTTCAATGCTACCGATCAGGACAACTGGTCACCGGTATTTGAAGGCGGTTACTTTGGTGCAACCCTGGCCTTTCCGTCGCAGCCAAGACACGCGCGTTTAAGCGTCGATTACAAATTTTAAGGAAAGCTCATGTCACTGAAAAAGTTGTTGTTGCTGTTGGTTATTGTCGCGTTATTTATCAGCGCTTTTGCATTTGATTTAACGCAGTATCTGTCTCTGGATGTACTAAAAGAAAAGCAACAGCAGCTTAATCAGCTTTTTGTTGATTACCCCTTTCAAGTATTTGCAGTTTATTTTGTTGTTTATGTTGCGGCCACAGCGTTATCGCTACCCGGCGCGACTATTTTAACTCTGGGTTCTGGTGCCATATTTGGTCTGGGTTGGGGTCTTTTACTGGCCAGTTTTGCCAGCTCATTTGGCGCATTCCTCGCTTTTTTAAGTGCCCGTTTTATTCTGCATGACTGGGTTCAGGAAAAATTCGGTGAGCGGCTAACCGCCATTAATCGCGGAATGGAGCGAGATGGTGCGTTTTACTTACTCAGCCTGCGTCTTGTTCCACTGTTCCCGTTCTTTGTCATTAACCTGGTTATGGGTTTGACCAGAATAAAGGCGTGGACTTTTTACTGGGTCAGTCAGGTGGGCATGCTATTGGGCACCGCTGTATACGTTAACGCAGGAACTCAGTTAGCACAGATATCAAGTCTGGGTGATGTGGTTTCAGCGGACCTAATCGGTGCTTTTGTTTTACTGGGTATATTCCCGTTAATTGCCAAAGCGGTACTAGCCCTCCTTAAACGCCGCAAAGCCTTTAAAGGCTATAAAAAGCCTAAGTCCTTTGACAATAATTTAGTGGTTATTGGCGCCGGTTCAGCAGGGTTAGTCAGTGCTTACATAGCGGCCACAGTAAAAGCAAAGGTTACCTTAATTGAAAAGCACAAAATGGGCGGTGACTGCCTGAATACCGGTTGTGTACCTTCAAAAGCTTTACTTCATGTGGCCGAACTTGCTCATAATGCGCGTAACGCCTCAAGTGCGGGGGTTCATGTTGGCGAAGTGTCGGTTGATTTCAAACAGGTTATGCAGCAGGTGAAGTCGGTTATAAAAGAGATAGAACCGCACGACTCGGTTGAACGTTACACCAACTTGGGTGTGAATGTTGAGCAAGGCGATGCGCGCATTGTTTCACCCTGGGAAGTTGAAGTGAGAAGCAATGGCGAGACTAAACGAATCACCACCCGCAGCATAATTATTGCCACCGGCGCGAAGCCGTTCGTACCTAACTTCGAAGGACTGGATCAAGTCGACTATTTAACCTCAGACACGCTCTGGGAATTGGAAGAATTGCCCAAGCGCTTGTTAGTTCTGGGGGGCGGGCCTATTGGTTGTGAGTTATCGCAGGCGTTTCAGCGTTTAGGTTCACAAGTTACTCAGGTGGAAATGGCCGAGCGGCTTATGGGCCCGGAAGACGCCGACACAGTAGAACTGCTAACGCAGCGTTTAACGGCAGAAGGCATTGATATTAAGCTGAACCACAAAGCTTTGCGCTTCGAGCAACACAATGGCGAATCCGTGCTTATTGCTGAGCACACTGTTGATGACCAGAATGCCGACCAGAGTGCCGACCAGAGCAAAGACGTTGAGATACCCTTCGACAAGGTGCTAATTGCGCTGGGGCGGCAACCGAATATAACAGGATTTGGTTTAGAAGAGCTTGGCGTGCAAACCAATAAAACGGTAAGCACCAACGAGCTTTTGCAAACCAACTTCCCTAATATTTACGCCTGTGGCGATGTTGCAGGGCCTTATCAGCTCACCCATGTTGCTTCGCACCAGGCCTGGTATGCCTCGGTGAATGCCTTGTTTGATCCTTTCAAAACTTTCCGGGCTGATTACTCTGTCATTCCCTGGGTTACCTATACTTCGCCGCAAGTGGCGAATGTGGGGTTAACCGAGCAGCAGGCGAAAAAAGCCGATAAACCTTACGAAGTAACCGAGTACGACATCGGTGAACTGGATCGCGCCATTGCCGATGACAGTGCCTATGGCCGGGTGAAAGTGCTGACCAAGCCCGGTAAAGATGAACTATTGGGTGTGAATATTGTTGGCCCGCAGGCCGGTGAGCTGCTGGCTGAATATGTGCTGGCAATGAAACACGGCATTGGTCTGAATAAAATACTGGGCACCATACACAGTTATCCGACTCTGGCCGAGGCGAATAAGTACGTGGCCGGCGAGTGGAAGCGCGCCAATGCGCCGCAGAAGCTGCTAACATGGGTTGAGAAATTTCATCGCTGGCGCCGGGGTTAATATGCGTTTTATTGCTGCCATCAGTTTATTGCTAGTGACACTTTTTTTCGCCGTACCTTTAAAGGCAGAAGTGGTTAACTTTTATGCCTGGGGTGGCTCGCCGGAAGTAAACAGTTACTTACGTTGGGCGCAAAAAGAACTGCAAGAGCAGGGCATTCAGCTGCGCCATAATAAAGTGGCGGACGCCTCCGAGGTGGTTAAGCAGATTATAGACGGCCATTCCAACGCGGATATTATCTGGATAAACGGTGAAAACTTTCATGCACTTAAAGAAGCTGGCGCTTTGCGTTCCATTGCCGGTGAAATTAAGGCAATGAATAATATTAACCCGGAGCTTAACTGGCAAACTGACTTCGGCGAACCGGTGGAAGAGCTGGAAGTGCCCTGGGGCGTTGGGCAATTTAATTTGATTAGCCGCCCCGGGCTTTTCGCCAAAAAAACGGTGAGCGCCGAGAGCCTACTTAACGCCGCCCGGGAAAATAAAGGGCGCATCAGCTACCCCAAACCGCCGGACTTTCATGGCACTACCTTATTAAAATCGTTGTTGTTGTCTCTGTGTCCGCAACAGCGCGACCTATTTCAGCAGCCGGTGAATAGCACCAATGCAAATGAACTAACAGAGCCTTTATGGAGCTATTTAGACAAACTGCACCCATTGTTATGGCAGCAGGGCGAGAATTTTCCTTCCTCAGCTGGTGAGCAAATATCATATCTGGCAAATGGCCAGTTACTGATGGCGGTCAGCTTTAATGCCAATGATTATAAAACCCTGGTAAATCATGGTCGGTTGCCTGCGGGCGTTGAGCGTCATACGTTGTCAGACAAAGCCATAACCAATAACCATTATTTGGCGGTGCCGAACAGTTCCAATAACCCCGAAGCCGCGAAAACGGCTATCGAATTTTTATTGTCTGAAAAAGCACAGCAACGCAAAGCCGATACCAACCGCTGGGGAGATCCTTCCGTTCTTAAAAGTGCGCAAGGCTCATCGCTGCTGGAACCCACCGACGACTTTCATGCCAGTTGGCAGGAGTATCTGGAGCGGGAATGGTCCGCACGTTATCAATAGTTGTCTGGTTATTGCTGATCATCCTGCCGGTTGGCAGTGGTGTGCTTTTTCTGCTGGTTACGTCATTTGACCCTGAAACCGGCGTCAACGTAATAGCCTTAACTGAGCTGCTGGCAGATTACGATTCAATAGTTTCAAGCCTTATACTCGCCGTAGCCGCGCCACTAGTTGCTTGCTATTTAGCGCTGTGGATGGCTCCGGTATTATTAAAAAACGTTCGTCTGCAGCAACTCCTGTCTCCACTTTTGTCCATTCCGCATGTGGCTTTTGCGATCGGCCTTATGTTGTTAATGAGCCCGTCCGGTTGGCTGATACGCTTAGTGGAAAGCGTCAGCGGCATGTTCCCGGCACCACCGGCAGGCTGGCCATTACCCGAAAAGTCGCTACTAACCGCTATGGTGGTTCTAATTTTAAAAGAGCTGCCATTTTTACTACTAATGGTATCAGCCCAATTAAAACAGCTGCCTGTTAATTCGTGGATGATCCAGGCGCAAAGCTATGGTTACAGCGAACGGCAAGCCTGGTGGCGCATTGTTATGCCGGAACTTTTAAGACGGCTGACGCTTCCTATGGCGGCTGTCATTATTTACTCACTGTCGGTGGTTGATATTCCGCTGTTAGTGGGCAGTAACACACCGGGCGTGCTGGCGCAGCGTGTGTATGAATGGAGCTTTCAGTTCTCTGCCGGTAGTCAGGTTAAGGCAATAACCGGTGCCTGGGTTTTACTGGCTATGGCTTTAATACTGCTATTAATAAATGCCCGGCATTATGCTTTCTATCGCCGCTTCGTGCTCGGTAAAAAAGTAACCCAACCCGTAAAACTCAACACAGATAAAGCCAGCCGCTATACCTGGATTCTTCTGGGTGTACTGTCGTTGGGGGTTATTGTTGTTTTAGCCCTGCAGAGCTTAGCGACACATTGGTTTTATCCAGACTTATGGCCGGCAGAACTGACTCTTGAACGCTGGCAAACCGAATGGGACTATTTGACTGAGCCAGCAGTAAACAGTTTTTGGCTGGCGCTGCTTAGTGCGTTATTTGGTACGCTAGCTGCAATTGTTCTACTACAGCAGCAACGACAGAAAGCCGCCGATTCGTTTTACTGGCCTGTACTTTTGGCTTTGTTTATTCCGCAGGTGCCTTTGGTACTCGGTTGGCAACGGCTAGTTGGCGGGCAACTGAGTAGTGGCTGGCAAGCCTGGTGGGTGTTCTGGTCTCATGCCGTTTATACTCTGCCTTACGCCTACTTGGTTTTGCACGGGGCTTATACCCGCTTTAACGAACAATGGTTAACCCGGGCGCAAAGCCTGGGCTATAGCGCCCGAGCCGCCTGGTGGCGAATTATGCTACCCATGATAAAGCAGCCCATAGCAGTGGCTTTTGCGGTTGCCTTTTCGGTTAGTATTGCTCAGTACCTGCCAACTCAATGGCTGGGGCAGGGCTTAACGCCCACTTTAACCACCGAAGCCGTTAGCGTTGCCAGCGGCGGCGACTGGCGTATTGGCAGTCTTTATGCGCTACTACAAATGCTATTGCCATTGGTGGTGTTTATTGCTGTCGGACTCATCAGGACAAAAAGTTATGCTGAACATTCGTAACCTCGAAATAAAAAGGCGCACAAAAAATGGCACCGAGCCTTTATTCAGCCTGAGTGAGCTGACGGTTGAAAAAGGTGAGATTGTTACCCTGATGGGCCCGAGTGGCGTAGGTAAGTCGACCTTGCTGCGCTGGGTGCTTGGTGAGCCCTTGCCTAACTTTCATATTCAGGGCGAGTTAAGCTTAAACGGCGAAGATATCGGCGAGCGCTCAATTGCCGCGCGCCAACTGGGCATGATGTTTCAAAAAGGCGGTTTGTTTCCGCACTTAACGGTTGAAGAGAACTGCTATTTTGCGCAAAAGCCACGTTCATCACTAAATCGCCAGCAGCAAAAAGACAAAGCTCTAGCCATGCTGAACAATCTGGGGTTAACGGATAAATGGACGGTTTACCCCGACAGCTTAAGCGGCGGGCAATACGCTCGCATCGCTTTAATCTGTTCATTACTAGCAGAGCCGCAGGCCATGTTACTGGACGAACCGTTTTCGTCATTAGATGCCAGTTTGCGAGAAGATGTCAGGCAGTGGACCTTTGCACAACTCAAAAACAAACAAATTCCAACCTTATTAGTCACTCACGACAGTACAGATGCTTGCGGTCGTGTGCTTGAAATACAGGGCACTGAGGTAAAAGGAGTCGCCGCCAATGTTTGATCCGAAAATACTGCCGCTAACCCGAAAAATTCTCGACCTCCCTGCGCGCTTACTCGTCCGTGCTGGCGTCAGTGCTGATCAGGTTACCATAACGGGTTTTATTATCGGTTTGCTGGCAGTGCCATTTTTAGCCTTTGAACTCTATGAACTAGCGTTAGCGGCTATTTTACTGAACCGCCTGTGCGACGGTCTGGACGGCGCAGTAGCACGACGCACTCAGTTAACCGACGCCGGCGGTTTTCTTGATATTGTGATGGATTTCATTTTCTACAGCGCGGTGGTATTTGGTTTTTTATTGGCGTCGCCGGAACAGAACGCCATTGCTGCGGGCCTGTTGTTAGTTACTTTTATGGGTACTGGGTCAACCTTTCTGGCCTTTGCCAGCGTTGCCGGAAAGCGCGGTATCGAAAACCCGGAATATCCGAATAAGTCGCTGCATTATATGGGCGGTCTAACCGAAGGCTTTGAAACCATTCTGTTTTTTGTGGCGTTTTGTTTGTGGCCACAGCACTTTCCGGTACTGGCCTATCTATTCGCTGCCGCTTGCTGGCTTACCGCAATAACCCGCATTGTTGCCGGTTACTGCACACTGAAACAGCCACCGGCAAAGCCGGAGGGCTCCAATGTCTGAAACGGCCTGGCGCTTAAGTATTTTTCTTGGCGTATTGCTTATTATGGTGTTGTGGGAATTTGCCTCGCCTAAACGCAAGCCTCGCTACAGTCGTAAACAGCGCTGGCCGGCAAACCTCGCCATAGTTGCCGTTGATACTATATTGCTGAGAGTTATTGCGCCCGTTGGCCTGACTGGAGCGGCGCTTCTGGCATCAGAAAACGGCTGGGGGCTTTTCCATTACTTGAGCAAGGCGGGTACGGAAATACCTTTTTGGTTGGTTATGGTAGTCAGCATTGTCGCACTGGATATCGTTATTTACTGGCAACATAGGCTATTCCACCGAGTTCCTCTGTTATGGCGAATGCACCGGGTGCACCATGCCGACCCGGACTTCGACGTTACCACCGGGTTGCGCTTTCATCCGGCCGAAATTGTGCTGAGTTTTTTCATAAAAGCAGCCGCCATTCTTGCTTTGGGCGCTCCGGCGCTAGCCGTTATTGTATTTGAGATTATTCTTAACGCCTGCTCCTTGTTTAATCATGGCAATGTGGCACTGCCCAAACCTGTGGAAAAGCTCGTGCGCAAAGTGCTCATTACCCAGGAGTTGCACCGCATTCACCACAGTACAGAAAAAGAAGAAACCAACAGTAACTACGGCTTTAGTGTCAGTTGGTGGGATCATCTCTTTCGTAGCTTCACCGCAAAGCCAAAGGCCGGTTCCGACAATGTCGATATTGGTCTGAACGAATACCGCGACGCAAAACTTACCACCAAACTTTGGGGGTTATTGAAGATCCCCATTACCCGGAATTAATAGACATGGCGTCCCCGGCAGGAGTCGAACCTGCGACCTGCCGCTTAGGAGGCGGCGGCTCTATCCGGCTGAGCTACGGGGACGTGCCGCGAATTATGCCAGAAGCTGCCGCGGGTTTCACCCTCAGTTAACCGGTACCACCCAGTCGTTCACCTGAACGTTGTGCAGCATGTTCCCTTTCGTCAACTTAGCGACGGCGGTGGACTGCTGCACCTGGGACACCTCAACTTCAAATTCACTCACCTGCCACTTCTGACGATAACGTCCCTGATCATCGGTAAAATGGCTGGGTTGCACAATTTTTAGCTTATCGCCGGTGTGTACGCCGTGCTTTTCACCTAAGTTGAATTGAACGGTGTTTTCATCAACGGCAATAATTCTGGCGCGCACCGGCTTACAAACCACCTGTTCTTTTACGCCGGAAGCTAAGTCGCGCAGGCCGCTATCCAGTGCTGCACCAAAAGGTTCATTCCAGAATTGTGCGGTGGCAACATCGACGTCGGTGGTGCGATCAAAGGTCCAGGGTTGGGTGTTCTCAACTCGTGCACGGGTTACTAGCTGCCCGGTGGTGGCATCGAGAAGGTAAAGTGTTAATGCATAATGTCGGTCGGGGTCGCTGGACCAAAACCAGCTAGATTTGGTATCCATCATGGCCAGGTCGTCAAACATGCCGAAAATAACGAACTGACTGTCATTAGCTAAGCCAATGCTGCGGGACATGCGGCCTAATTCTTCCAGGTTCAGGCCGCTGAGAGCCTGGTCTAAACCGGCTTGACGGTGCAGGGTGTGGGCAATCTGCAACTGGCTGCCAACGCCGCCTAATTCACGGGCTAAACGTTCGGCCGCTACTTTGCCTATTTCCCAAATTTGTCCCCAGGTACCATGGGCGCGGTCGCGCAGCTCAAACGGCACAACGGTAACGGAGTTTTTGTAGCTGCTGCGGGTACAGTCGCCTTCGCGGTTCCAGATATCCGCGCGAAGCAGAACAATAACGCGGTCGTCGCGTACTTCCTCGCGAACTATGGTTACTTGGTCAACATTGCCCTGGCTATTCCACTGGGTTTCAGTGTTTTGTAAAACGCCGTCTACGACTTGCTGAATACTGGAGATGTTACCGCCAGAGGTTAATAATGCCTGCTGAAGGGCGTTTTCGATGGCTTTCTCGCGTGCGGCATTGGTATCACCATTAATAATGCGGGCAGTGCCCTGAGCTTCCACCCAACGCGCCTCGCTTGGCATAGCAATAAAGAAAACAGAGGTGATAAGTAGCAGGGTTTTCCAGTTCATGGTGTTAATGCATCCCAAGTGTCAGTTTTTAGTCGTTACTTTACTATCGGAATTAACTGCAAAAACCCTGCCATGTTTAACTCAATAAAAGTGGAGCTTAATAATAGACAACGCGTTTCACTTTCTGCTGACGGTTGGTGCTTTGATACAGGCGGTGAACCTTCTCAAAGTCAAGGCGTAACTCCGTTGCATAATAGTCGCCCACGGTATAGGTCTTAACCACTTCTGCGCCACGAATAACTCCGTCTACAGAAGCCTGAAAACTGTCGCGGTTTAAAGCCCAGTCTTCCACCGAGCTACTACCGGCGATGCGCTGGCCATAGACTTGTTCAGCAAGCTCGCGGTAGGCGGCTAACTTAGAGGCGCGCATAGCGTTTAAGTCTTTTAGCTGTGCATTTTCGCCTTGCTGGGTTTCAATAGGGGCGTAGCCAACCGCATTCAACACCGGAAATTTGTCTGGTGTCTGGGTGTCCCATTCAACGTGTTTTTGATCGTACACAATTTTGTTGTAAGCACTACAGCCACTTAATAACAGCGCAGATGCAAGTAGAGCGAAAGAGAGTAAATGCTTAGCCATAACGACCTCTGATTGAACAAAGTACTTATGGTTATAACGGCTGGACTGGCAAAATCTTTAACGGATTTTACCTTTGCTATTGTAGGTAAGGGTATCTTTTCGTGCGGACTGTAAAATAGATTGTTTTAACTGCTCAATACTGTTTAGCGTTGACTGCACCACGCGTTCATTCACCTGACTTTGATGCTGAACGTCAGAGAGGGTGGCCTTAATGGCAGCAACCGCTTCAGCTAAGTCCGGGTCGTCTTTTAACTGTTCGTTATCCGGGTGTTGGGCCAACTGCTGGTCAAGTTCGCTAATATGGATAAGCGTTTTTTCTTTAGCGTCGGCAATAGCGTTAACATCGGCGTGTTGGCGCTCGACAATGGCATTAAGCTCACGTTGTTGTAGCAACGCAAGGTTTTCCAGCGAGTCTGCCATATCCTGTAATATATCGTTAACAGGCGCCAACACGGTCATTATTCGTTGCTGCCGTTACTGAACAGGTCAGACTCAAACTGAGCCAGTTTATTGGCCAGTTGTTCAACGTTAATTTTGTATGAGCCGCTTTCAATGTCGGCTTTTATTTTATCAACTTTGGCTTGGTCAATGCCGCTGCTGTTCATTGCTTTTTCCTGTAAGCCACTCAGTTGTTGCGCTTCGCTGGTTAACGAAACGGCCTCACCACCTTTTTGCGAAACCGCAGCAGGCTTAGCCGGAGCATCGCTCTGTACTTGACGGTTGCTGGATTTGCTATCAATGTTGGCATTTTTCAGCCCGGCATTGTTAATGTTAATTGACATGGTTTTTAGCCTCGCTAGATAATATGTCTCGGTTACTTATCGACCACACTTAAAAATACTTTAATAAAAATTTTAGTACGTAGCCTGACGCTCACGTCAGGTTCTGATTAAGCATTTTATAAATTAACAGTCACTTCGTTTAGTCCTGTGACAACCGCTTGTATTGATTTGTTCGATCGTGCGTTCTCAACAACAACCGATTCACCTTTGAGACCATCAGCCAGGGCTCTTCCGGCGGCAGTAATTCGCAACGTTTTATCTTGTGCAACTATTGTAACGCTTTGCCCCTCACATACAAGACATGTATCGCTGGCACTTATTGCCTGACCTGCAGCAATGCGCTTTTTAATGCGGGCTCCAACTAAAGCCGTCATGTCAGTAAACACATTTGAGCGAACCCGGTTAAGGTCAACTTCGGAAAACACTAAATCACTCTCGCTTATCATTTGACCCGGAGCCATAGGTGAGGCTGCGGTAACAACATTTTTGTAGCGATAAATTCGAACAGGCACATAGGTGCGCCAGTTAGTTTTGCCTACACATTCAATTTCAATGGTAGTGTAGCTGTCGAGGTTGGCGTTAGTTGCCAGGCCTACTTTTGGTGGCTGCGAACAAATTTTGGGAGCCATGCGCGGGTCGAGGTTATTGGCAACGACTTCCACACGACCATTATCCGGCGCTGAAACCCGTTGTTCCACATAATTGTGAGCCAGTTCCTGTAACGCTTTGTAATTAAAGCGCAGACTTTCATCTGAACCGCTCGTTTTTGCGTTAACGGAATTAATGCCACAAGTTATAAAAAAAATCGAACTGATCAGCAGCGATTTACGTACTATCATAAAAATTCCTGATGTTATCCGTTAAGGTTATCTGGTCGAGTGCCGAAAAAAACGGTATAACGTCAAAAGATCGGCAGTTCGATGGTTTCAGTATGGTTAATGTAGATACAAGCAAATACCGTGCCGAAGTAGAAGTAGCCTGCCACATAACAGGAGTGAACAATGGCTAGCATTCTCGATTCAGTGAATCAACGCACACAAATGGTCGGTCAAAACCGACTGGAACTATTAATGTTTCATCTAAACGGTAGGCAGCGCTTCGGCATCAACGTATTTAAAGTACGCGAAGTATTGCCATGCCCTAAACTTACCGCAATGCCTAATCGTAACCCTCTGGTTCGTGGCGTTGCGCATATCCGTGGTCAGGCTATATCCATTATTGACTTGAGTATGGCGACCGGTGGTCGGGCGCTAACCGATATTCAGAATCGTTTCGTCATTATTGCTGAGTACAACCGAACCATTCAGGGCTTTTTGGTTGAAGGGGTTGATCGCATCATTAACATCAACTGGGAAGATGTGATGCCGCCGCCCAAAGGTACCGGAAGAGATGCGTATCTTACCGCGGTGACCAAAGTGGAAGATGAATTAATTGAAATTATTGATGTGGAACGCATTTTAGCTGATATTATGCCGGCTAATATGGATGTCAGCGAAGAAGTCGCGAATGCACCTATCAATGTTGCAAAAGAAGATTTAACCATTTTGATTACGGATGACTCTTCGGTTGCCCGTAACCAGATAAAACGTGCATTGCAGTCTTTGGGTATTACGCTCGAAGTTAAAAAGAACGGTAAAGAAGCTTTAGATTACTTAAAAGATAAAGCTAAGGAAGTGGGGGGCTTAGTTCATCCTCATGTGCCCGTTCTGGTTTCCGATGTAGAAATGCCAGTTATGGACGGTTACACGCTTACCGCTGAATTGAAGGCTGATCCAAATTTACGCGATATTCATGTTATTTTACATACATCATTGAGTGGTGTGTTTAATCAGGCTATGGTGAAGAAAGTCGGTGCCGATGATTTTATTGCAAAATTTCATCCGGATGAGCTGGCGACCGCCGTACAAAAATGGCTGAACACAGAAGTTATTGCGTAGCCTGATGCTATTGCATCAGGTGCGATATTCGACCTGCCGTGAACGTCAGGCTACGGTCTCGTAGCAAACTTAGGTGCCGGGTAAGAATATTGAACCTGACGTTAAACGTCAGGCTACGAAACGAATGAAACTGAAACGGAAGTTGTTTATATAACGTGATAGATCGCGAATTAAGTTTATCGGAATATCAGGAATTTCGTCAGTTCCTTGAGCATCAATGCGGTATCGTATTGGGCGAAAGTAAACTGTATCTGGTGAAGAGTCGGCTGAGCCCTTTAATGGGCCGGTTTAATGTCGATTCGCTGGCGGAGCTTGTCAAACGCTCAATGAAGCTAAGTGAGCGGGCGTTACGGGCAGCGGTTATTGATGCCATGACAACCAACGAAACCTTGTGGTTTCGTGACACTTACCCGTTTGAAATTCTGAATGACCGTATTCTTCCGGAATATAAAAATCACACCGGGCCTTTAAAAATTTGGTCTGCAGCCTGTTCCTCGGGGCAGGAACCTTATTCCATTGCCATGACCTACTTAGAGTATAAGGCGAAGAATCCGGGTGGGTTAAGAGCCGGTATAAAAGTTACGGCGACCGATATTTCTAATAAGGTGCTTGAGCAGTGTGCAATTGGTGAGTACGATAGCCTGGCTCTTGCGCGTGGTTTGTCGGCTGAGCGTAGAAAGAAGTTTTTTACTGACGCCGAAACTAAAGCCGGCTCCATGAGAGTAAAAGACGAGCTGAAGCAGTTTATTCATTTCCGTCACTTAAACTTGCTGGACAGCTATTCTTTGTTGGGCAAATTCGATGTTATTTTTTGCCGCAATGTTCTTATTTACTTTGCCCCTGAAGTAAAGCGGAAAATTATTGCCCAATTCCGGCAATCGCTGAACCCCGGCGGTTATCTTTTCCTTGGTGCATCCGAATCAATTTCAGGACTTACTGAGGATTTTGAGATGATCCGCTGCCAGCCAGGCATAATTTACCGGAGAAAATAGTTTCCTGCAGGAAATGTCCGTCTGAAAAAGTAATAACCCTCCTTAAATTGGCACACTTCCTGCATTGTCTTCACCATCGAACACTGTGGAGACAAAAATATGGCACTTTCCATGGACAAGCTTATGGGAATACAGCAATACACGCTGGGTGTACGCACTCAGCGCGCGGAGCTTATTGCCAATAACATCGCCAACGCTGATACCCCCGGCTACAAAGCTAAAGGCCTGGACTTCCAGCAGGCGTTGCAACAAGCGCAACGCGGTATGGAAAATTACAAGCTGGCACGTACTCACGAAAAGCATTTCAGCGTTGAAATACAACCTCAGGGAACTGAAAAGTTCCGCGTACCCACGCAGCCGGATACCGGCGACGGCAACACCGTTGATGTGCAGTTGGAACAAAACTTGTATGCACAAAATGCGTTGGAGTATGAAATGACCATGAACTTTCTTGATGGCCGCATCAGCGGTGTGAAGAAGGCCCTGGGCGGACAAGGGAGATAATAAGTCATGAGTCTTTTTAACATTTTTAATGTGACCGGTTCGGCTATGAGTGCTCAGTCAGTGCGGCTGAATACAACGGCAAGTAACCTGGCAAACGCTAACTCAATCAGTAGCAGTATTGATGAAACCTATAGGGCCAGAAACCCGGTTTTTGCAACAGCTTTAGCCGATGCTAACGGCAATTACCGCGGCAACAGCCTGACGAATCAGACCCAGGCCGGTCAGGAAGCTGGTGTCAAAGTACTGGGTATTGTAGAAAGTCAGGACCCGCTGCAAATTGAGTATGCTCCAAATCATCCTATGGCTGATGAAAGCGGTTATATCTACCGTCCAAACGTCAACACCATGGAAGAAATGGCAAATATGATTTCGGCTTCGCGTTCCTACCAGACCAACGTACAGGTAGCGGACACTGCCAAAACAATGACACAACGTTTATTGCGTCTGGGTCAAGGGTAAGCAGGAGATAACAAATGGAAGGCGTAAGCACTAATTCCTACATCGACAACATGAAGTGGAAAAAAGAAGACGATGCCAGATATGCTGATCCGGATGAGCGGAGCAAGCTTGAGCAGGAAGACTTCTTCAAGCTGTTAACTGAACAGTTGAATATGCAGGACCCGTCTAAGCCGGTCGAAAATGATCAGATGATTGCTCAAATGACCAGTTTCACTATGGCCGAGGGAATAACTGGCCTCTCTGAGCGTTTTGACCAATTTGCCAGTGATATGACGTCAAATCAGGCGTTGCAGGCCTCGACTATGGTTGGTCGTAAAGTGTTGGTACCAACCAGCAAGGCTAACTTGGAAAGCGGAGCAGGAATTAGCGGCATGATAGCCACTCCGCAAACGGCTCAAAATGTGAAGATAAGTATTAAAGACTCAACCGGCGCTACCGTCAAGACCATTGAAATTGGCGATATGGCTCAGGGAACTAAAGAGTTTGAGTGGGATGGAAAACTGGAAAATGGTGATGAAGCTCCAGCCGGTAACTACTCTTTCTCAGTGAATGCTCAAGTGGCAGGGCAGAGTGAAGAATTGCCCATACAAATGCACGCTCGCGTGCAAAGTGTCAGCACCGGCGGTGACCGCGGTGTCGTTTTGAATTTAAAAGGTTTAGGTGGCATCAAGCTTTCTGATGTAACTGAAATTAGCTAACAGGTGAGGTGACTTATGTCATTTAATATTGCACTCAGCGGTATCAACGCATCACAAAAAGACTTAGATGTAACCGCGAATAACATATCAAACGTAAAAACAACGGGTTTTAAGCAGTCGCGTGCTGAATTCGCTGATGTTTACGCAACCAGTATTTTTAATGCGGGTAACACTAAGGTTGGTGATGGTGTTTTGACCTCATCAGTTGCGCAGCAATTTAGCCAGGGGACCCTGGATTTTACAGAAAACTCGTTGGACATGGCGATTAGTGGTAACGGTTTTTTTGCGACCACTGACGGATTAGGTTCTCGCGACATGACTTACACTCGTTCAGGCGCTTTTAAGCTTAACGAAGATAAATTTATTGTCGATAATCAGGGCAATTACCTGCAGGGTTATCAGGTTGATCGTAATAGTGGCACAAACTCTTCTACCGCATTGGCTACGACTCAGCCTATCCGTATTCCGGACGTTGCTGGCGCGCCGCAAAGCACAGACAACGTGTTTACCGCGTTTAACGTGGATGCGCGTCGTTCACCAATTGACGGAACAGCTAACCCATTTGATCCCGAAACACCAAGTACTTACCACAGTTCTACGTCCGCTACGATTTACGATTCACTAGGTGAATCTCATACGTTGTCAACTTATTACGTGAAGCGCGGCAACAACCAGTGGGATGTTTATGCGACTTTTGACGGCGACGAAATTGATTTAGCTCCAACCGGCACGGCGACATCGACGCCACCTGCAAGGGACTCTGTTAATGGCTACTCAGGTTTAGAAATCAACT
Organism: Idiomarina sp. UBA3176; assembly: GCF_002364295.1. Taxonomy (NCBI): domain Bacteria; kingdom Pseudomonadati; phylum Pseudomonadota; class Gammaproteobacteria; order Alteromonadales; family Idiomarinaceae; genus Idiomarina; species Idiomarina sp. UBA3176. The sequence continues at coordinate 266,554 of NZ_DEXU01000005.1, read as the reverse complement.
TCTTAGGCAGTGGTGAGCCGGACGTGCCTGCAGGACAGATAACATTTGACCCGGGCACTATCGACTTATCTGGTAATAACGCCGATGGTGACCCCTACCTGAATAATGGTGCGTCCGCACAAACGGTTCAGTTCAACTTTCAGGATTTGAGCGGTACTACAAGTCCGACACAGTTTGCATCTGACTTTGAAGTAACCAACCTGGATCAGGACGGTAGTACTGTTGGTCGTTTGACAAATGTGGACATTGATAAGGCAGGCTTAATTGCCGCAACCTACTCTAATGGTGATGTCCAGTATTTAGGACAGGTTGCGATTGTCCGTTTTGCTAATGAGCAAGGCTTAACCCAGATAGGTAGTACAAAGTGGCGGGAAAGCATTGATTCTGGCGAGCCTTTAGCTGGTGAAGCCAACACCGGGACTTTCGGTGGTATTGAAGCATCAGCACTTGAAAACTCTAACGTTAATCTGACCAAAGAACTGGTTGATTTGATTACCGCCCAGCGTAACTTCCAGGCCAACTCGCGTTCGTTAGAGGTTAACAACACCATTAATCAGACGATTCTTCAGATTCGATAATAACTTCTCGGTTATTAGCTTAAAAAAGACGCCTTCGGGCGTCTTTTTTGTTTTTGGCACGAAATCTGCATTATCTACATTATAGAACCCAGATGACAAAATTTTGGCTGGAGGTCAGCTATGGACAAGATGCTATGGGTAGCAATGAGCGGCGCGAAGGAAAATATGAACGCTGTCGCTGTTCGTGCCAACAACTTAGCTAACGCCAATACCACGGCGTTTAAAGGCGACTTGCAACAGGCGCGGGCCATGCAGGCCTTTGGTGAAGGTTTGCCAACTCGGGTATTTTCTATGACGGAAAGCCCCGGGCAAAATTTTGCCAGTGGAGCAATACAAACAACCGGCCGGAACATGGATGTTGCCATTAAAGATCAGGGCTGGATTGCAGTCGACGATGGCAGCGGTAATGAACGTTATACCCGCAATGGTAGCCTTGAAGTCGGCACTGATGGCTTGTTGAAAAACTCAACAGGGCAGACAGTGCTCGGCAATAACGGCCCCATATTTGTTCCTATGCCGATAGATAATCTGGTTATTGGAGCGAACGGGAATGTCTCTATACGTCCGATGGGAGCTCCGGCGAACGCGATGGAAGTGATTGACCGCATTAAATTAGTAAACCCGCCGAACGGTAATATGGAAAAAGGCAACGATGGCCTGTTTAAGTTAAAAGACGACCAACAAGCTTTCGCCGATGCCAACGTAAAACTGCAAATTGGCGCTCTGGAAGGCAGTAATGTAAATAGTGTCGAAGAAATGACGCACATGATTGCCTTGCAGCGCCAGTATGAAATGAACGTCAAATTAATGAAAACGGCCGACGAGAATGCTCAGCGTTCTGAGTCGCTGATGAGAATGAGCTAAGTTTAGCCCAGGAGAAAGACCATGAACCCAGCATTATGGATAAGTAAAACCGGATTGGACGCGCAGCAGCGCGATATTTCAGTTATTTCCAACAACCTGGCGAACTCCAGCACTATTGGCTTTAAAAAGAGTCGGGCAGTGTTTGAAGACTTGCTGTATCAGAACATCAACCAGCCGGGCGGTCAGTCTGCACAAGACACCGAATTACCTAATGGTTTAATGCTGGGCGCAGGTACCAAAGTTGTTGCAACGCAAAAGTCTCATACCCAGGGCAACGTGCAGACCACCGACAATTCGCTTGATGTGATGATTGACGGAAAAGGTTTCTTTCAGGTGCTAATGCCGGATGGCAATATTTCCTATACCCGTAATGGTCAATTTTCTTTAAATGAAGAAGGGGAAATTGTGACTTCGGGTAATGGTTATACCATTGAGCCTGCTATTCAGATACCGGAAGACGCTATGTCGGTCAGTATTTCACAAGAAGGTGAGGTTACTGTTACGCAGCCTGGTAACCCGGATAACGTAGTGGTTGGTCAGATTAACCTGGTTAACTTTATTAACCCGGCGGGCTTACAACCTATGGGACAGAACCTTTATAAAGAAACCGCAGTAAGTGGTGCTCCTTTAGAGGCGGTTCCGGGTGTTGACGGAATGGGTAACACCATTCAGGGCGCGCTGGAAACTTCGAATGTGAATGTGACTGAAGAGTTGGTGAACTTAATTGAGAGCCAGCGCGGCTACGAGATGAATTCTAAAGTGATTTCGTCTGTGGATCAGATGCTGAGTTACATTAACCAGCAGCTTTAATTGTTGTCGTCATTAAATAATAGCGGGTGACTTTATGCGTTCTTTACTTTTCTCTTTAACCGCATTGGTTTTAGCCGGTTGTGTGCAAACGCCGCATAAACCCATGCCGGATGACCCATATTACGCACCCGTATTGCCGGAAGAGCGTGCTCAGCCTGTGGTGCCAACGGGTTCTCTGTTTCAGGATGCTTACGCGGATAATTTGTATTCCGATATTAAAGCTCGCCGGTTAGGTGACATTATTACGGTCACTTTGCGGGAACAAACGACAGCCAGCAAAACGGCTACAACGGAAACATCAAAAGAGAGTACAGCTGAATTAGCTGCACCCACGGCGTTTGGACGTAATATTACCGTCGGCGGTAATCCGCTGTCTGCCGGTATTAATGGCACTCGAGAATTCAGTGGTGACGGCAGCTCAGACCAAAGTAATCAGTTGAATGGTGAAATTACCGTAACAGTTATAAAAGTGCTGCCAAACGGTAACTTAATTGTTCGTGGTGAAAAGTGGATGCGCATTAATACGGGTGACGAGTACATTCGTTTAACCGGCATGATCCGTCCCCAGGATATAACAGCAGCAAACCAAATCCCGTCAACCCGTGTCGCCAATGCGCGCATTGAATACTCGGGTACCGGTAGTCTGGCTCAGGTTCAGGAGCAGGGGTGGTTAACTCGCTTCTTTAACAGCCCGATATGGCCATTCTAAGGAGTAAGGTATGAGAACGCTTAAAATTTTTGCGCTGGCGGTAAGTTTATTGTCAATGCTTGCGGCACCGGTACAGGCTTCGCGTATAAAAGACATTGCTTCGGTTCAGGGAGTTCGTTCTAACCAACTAATTGGTTATGGTTTAGTAGTCGGTCTGCCTGGTACCGGAGAACAAACGCCTTTCACCGATCAGACTTTCCGTACCATGCTGGGCAACTTCGGTATTAATATTCCGGCAAATGAACGTCCAAAAATTGATAATGTCGCGGCAGTTGCCGTGCATGCGGAGTTACCGGCCTTTGCTAAACCCGGACAAAAAATTGATGTGACGGTGTCTTCTGTCGGCAGCGCCGATGGTCTGACCGGCGGCACTTTGATGCAGACTTTTTTAAAAGGCGCCAATGGGGAAGTTTATGCGGTAGCGCAGGGCAGTCTTATTGTAGGTGGCCTGGGGGCTGAAGGTAACGACGGCTCTCGTATAGTTATTAATACGCCGACTGTCGGTCGTATTCCTAATGGTGGCGTTGTTGAGCGTGAAGTGCGCTCTGGCTTTGGCTCTTCCGATTATCTTACCTTTAATTTGCATCAGTCCGATTTCACGACCGCGAAGCGCATGGCTGAAACCATTAACAATTTAGTTGGCGATGGTACAGCCCAGGCCGTTGATGCGACTTCGGTCCGGGTGCGAGCTCCCCGGGATTTAAGCCAACGCGTAAGCTATATGTCGACGCTTGAAAATCTGGAAGTTCAGCAGGCATCTGCGTCAGCGAAAATTATTGTGAACGCGCGTACCGGCACCATTGTCGTGGGTCAGAACGTCGAGCTGAGACCGGCAGCCGTTGCCCACGGGAACATGCAGGTTACCATTGCTGAGAATGTGAACGTCGATCAGCCGAACCCATTTGCTGACGGTGAGACAGCTATAACGCCGCAGTCGATTATCGACGTGAATCAGGAAGATGCACGCATGTTTGTATTCCAACCGGGTACAACATTGAATGATTTAGTGCGAGCGGTGAATCAAATTGGTGCGGCTCCCGGCGACATGATTGCGGTGCTGGAAGCATTGAAACAGGCCGGTGCATTATCCGGTGAACTCATCGTTATTTAACGGCAACGATAATTATGACGGTTTCAGACTCTCATCTAAAACAAGCGCAACACGCTATGGATACGCACAGCCTGGACGGGCTGCGTCAGCGTGCGTTTAAACCAGGTGATAAAGAAGCGTTGATGGAAGCCGCGCAGCAGTTTGAAGCTATATTCCTGAACATGGTCATGGGCAGTATGCGTAAGGCCAATGCGGTGTTTGAGAAAGACAATTTATTGGACAGTCGCTACACCAATATGTACCGCGATATGTATGACCAGCAATTGACCTCTGAGCTGTCTAGCCAGGGCAGCTTAGGTTTAGCGGAATTGATGGTAAAACAGTTGGGTGGCGACGACAGTTATGTTTCGGAGTCTATGAATCGTAGTGGTGCCAACCTTGATGATCCTCGCATGAAAAACCGTGCCGACATGAGCACTCAACTGAGTGATCAGGGCGGTATTGATGCCGGTTTGTACTATGGTAATCAGCGCGTTAATACCGCGAAACTAAGTGACGGGAACGCAACTTTTGATTCGCCGCAGAGCTTTATTGCGGCATTAAAACCTCATGCCGAGAAAGTGGCTAAAGAGGCTGGCCTGGATCCTGACGTTTTAATGGCGCAGGCCGCGTTGGAAACCGGGTGGGGGAAACGCCTAGTGCCCGGAAGACACGGTGGCTCTAGCAATAATTTATTCAATATAAAAGCCGATACGCGTTGGGATGGCGATAAGTCTCATGTGAGTACGCTGGAGTTTGACGGAGAAGTAGCTCGTAAAGAGCGCGCAGCGTTTCGTTCATATGCCAATGTGGAACAGAGCTTGCAGGACTACGTTGACTTTATGAAAGAGCATCCGCGTTACCAGCAGGCATTAAAAGTGGCTGATGACCCGGAGCAGTATACGCAAGCACTGCAGGACGCTGGTTACGCAACCGATCCTCAGTATGCACGGAAGATTCAGTCGGTATTAAACAACCCGGCTTTTGTCGATAAAGAAATTTAGTGGTGCCACAGGCGGCAAAAAATTGCCGCTCAAACTAAATAATATTTGCTGGGTGCCGATAACGGTCACAGAGTAACTGGAGAGTCATTAATGAGTTTTGACTTATTGAATATCGGTAAGAACGGCATATTAGCGCATCAGCAAAGCCTGCAAACCACCGGTAAGAACATTAATAATACGAACACGGACAGTTATGTTCGCGAGCGCACCGAATACTTCGAGTCTTCATACGGTGGGCTGGAGCGTGTGCGTGTGCAGCGTATGATTGACCAGTTTGCTAACCGCCAGTTGCGTACCGATATTTCAAAGGTCAGCTATTATGAAGCGAACCTCCAGCAGGCTGAGCAATTAGATACCTTACTTGGTGACAGCACCACGAATGTTGCTTCCTCTGTAGAGAGCTTCTTTAATACCTTACAGGACGCAAATAATGATCCCGGCTCAGTTACTGCCCGGCAGTTAGTTCTTGCTGAAGCTGACGCTATGGTAACTAAGTTTAATGACTTTTCCAGTTATCTGAGTGACCAAAAAAGCATTATTAACGACAGGCTGAAGCTGTCGACTGACCGCATTAATTCAATATCAGGAAATTTAGCTGAACTGAACTCAAAAATTCAGTCATCGGCCGGTAAAAATAGTAACAACGGTGATATTAACGCCTTATTGAATAAGCGTGACGAACAACTGCGGGAGCTTGCCGAGCTAGTGGAATTTAGTACCGTAGAACAAAAAAACGGTGCTATTGCGGTTAACCTGAAAAATGGTCAGCCATTGGTTTTAGAAGATGGTCGCTTTAATGCGGTTGCGGTGAAAAGTAACCCGGATACTGAACGTTTAGAAATGGTGCTTCAAAAAGAACATGGCGGCGGTAAGAAAAGTGAGTTTTACGTGCCAACCGATGAAGTCGGTGGCTCTGTCGGTGGTTATCTGGAATATCGCGATGAAGTGTTAATGCCCACCCAAAAACGTTTGGGGCAGTTGGCAATTCGTATTGCCGACTCAATGAATACTCAAAACCAGAAAGGCATGGACCTGGATAATCAGTTAGGCAGTAAAATTTTTGATCTAGCTAAAACGGAGTCACAAGCGCTGCCTTATTCTGATAATGGCGGTACTGGCGAAATTAGCGTCAGCGTGTTGGAAGGAAACAGTAAATCTTTTCCGTCAGAAAATTTACGTATTACCAAAACAGGTAACCCGGACGAATATGAGATAGTTCCGGTGAACAGCGACGGCACAGTAGTCAGCGGCGCGAATACAGTTACTGTCACTCAGGCATCACCCGGCTCAGTCGATATTGTTGAGCTGGGAATTTCTTTAGACCTTTCCGGGGCGGCGAACGCTGGAGACCAGTTTCTGGCAAAGCCAGCTGAAGGTGCGGCGTCTGAAATCAGTTTAGCGATAAGAAGACCAGAAGACATTGCTTTGGCCAACCCTATTCGGGTAAAAGATGGGCTGGATAATCAAGGCGCAGCGGCTATCGAAATTAATTCGATTAATACACCGGATGATTACTACGATACTACTAATAACACCTTGCTTGGCAGTGCGCCTGCTCGCATAGAAGTCACTGGCCAGACAGGTAACGCTTATGACCTGGATGTATTCGATAAAGACGGTAACTTTATAAATTCCATTACTGGAACCACAGATCTTAATGGTATTTTAGGCCAGGCTGGTTTAACCGACCCGGACTACGAAGTTGATATTAACGGTGAACCGGCGGTAGGCGATGAGTACATCATTGAGTACAACACCAACGGCTTCGATGACAACAGTAACGGACAGTCCATGGCCGACTTGCAGCGGCAGCAATTGGTCCGCCGTTCTGGTGGTGAGGAAGCAGAGCCCACTATGACTTTCAATGAAAGTTATGGACGATTGGTGTCGGATGTGGGGAGCCGGGTGAGTCAGAACCGCGTACTGCGGGACTCAGCCGAAGCGATTAGATCACAAACTGAAGCACTTTACGAATCGCAATCGGGTGTGAATTTGGAAGAAGAAGCGGCTAATCTTATTCAGTATCAGCAAGCTTATACTGCGTCTGCCCGAATTATTACAACGTCGCAGACTATTTTTGATACGCTGCTGACGTCCTTGAGGTAATAACTATGCGTTTAAGTACTAACTTATTTTTCCAGCGTGGGCTGGACAGTTTACAAACCTCTCAAAGTCAGCTGGATAAAATTCAGCTGATGCTGACCAAGCAGACAAAAATATTGAGCCCTGCTGACGACCCTATTGGTAACTCGCAAGTGTTGGCGCTGAATGAAAAAATTGGTCAGAACGAGCAGTTTGAGCGTAACTCCGTAACCTTAGAAAATAATTTACGCCGTGAAGAAAGCGTTTTAAGTAGTATCACTGATGCTATTCAGAAAGCGCGTACTCTGGCCGTGCAAGCGGGTAACGGTAGCTACGATCAAACCAACCGAAAAGCGATAGCCTCAGAACTGCGAAATATTGAAACCTCGATTTTCGACCTGACTAATGCTCAGGACGAATCGGGTGAGTATATTTTTGCGGGTTACCAAAACCGTACTCAGCCAATGGAATTTGATGATGCGACTCAGTCGTACCAATATGTCGGTGACCAGGGGCAACGCACTATTCAATTGTCTCCAACCCTTTATCTACCGGCTAACGACCCGGGTAATAGGGCATTTTCAAATGTGTCTAAACGGGTCGACTTTGAATTGACCGGCGGCAATGACTTTATCAAAAAAGTAGAAGTAACAGACCGCAATGCGTTAATTACTGATACTGAAGCCCGCATTGATGCCGGTGATCCAACCGACTTTACTGTTAACTTTACCGGACCGGATACTTACGAGATTGATGATGGCGTCAACCCAGTAGTAGCGGGAACGGTTACCAACGGTAAAGTGGAATATAACGGTATGAGTCTGGAGCTTGATAAAGATAATATGCCAGTAGCTGGAGATTCCTTTAGCTATAGTATAGGTGAACCGGTTTCGCGTAATTTGTTGACGCAACTCGGTGATTTAGCTGATGTGTTAGACGCCTCAGGCCCGGAAAGTAAAGGCTTCCATGAAAGCGAGATAGCTTTTGCTTTGGACGACTTTAATACGGTTATTGGTGACCTGACTGATACTCAGGCATCGGTGGGGGCGCGGTTAAACGTTATGGATAATGCAAAACTCAGTAACGCCGATATTGAAATTGTGAATAAAAAAGCGCGGTCGGATATTTCTGACGTAGATTACTCTGAAGCGATGACGGATTTAGTAAAAAACGAAACCATATATTCCGCGGCTCAGCAGATATTTACTCGGGTCAGCCGCTTGAGCCTGTTCGATTATATCTGACCAATGTTGTGTAGCCTGACATTTATGTCAGGTCATATATCCATGCTGACGTTTACGTCAGGCGACACAACAAATACCCACCCCACATAAAAAAATTTAAAATTTTTCAAAAAAATCCTAAAGCTCCCCAAACCCCGGCCGATACCCTTTGTGAGAGGAAACTTTAACCAGGCGAAACACGAAGCCGAACACTTCCTCCAGCTTGGCAACAACGAATGAATCCAAGCTTAGGCCAGAAACTGAGGAGCATTATTATGCCATTATATGTAAACACTAACGTCAGCTCATTGAACGCACAGCGTCAGCTGATGGGCTCAGGTAACTCGCTTGACCAAGCATTTCAACGTTTGTCGTCAGGCTTCCGTATCAATAGCGCTGCAGATGATGCTGCAGGCTTACAAATTTCAAACCGTTTAAGCTCACAGGTTAACGGCTTGAACCAGGGGAACCGCAACGCAAATGACGCTATTTCTATGGCGCAGACTGCTGAAGGTGCACTGGACGAATCAACAACTATCTTGCAACGTATGCGTACACTGTCTATACAGTCAGCAAACGGTTCTAACTCAGACGTTGACCGTGGCGCGCTGCAAAAAGAAATTGGTAACCTGCAACAAGAGCTTACTCGTATTGCAGAAACTACCAGCTTCGGTGGTAAAAACTTGCTTGACGGCAGCTTCGGTACTGAAAAATACCAGGTTGGCGCTAACGCAAACGAAACTATCTCTGTTAGTCTTCGTGATGTTGCAGCTAATGCTATTGGTAACAACAAGATTACAGGTGCTGGTAGTGTTTTGGGTACGCAAACTGCGCTAGCTGAAGCCGACTTCAGTGATGGCTTAGCGCCTGGTGACATCACTTTAGGCGGACCAGATGGCAACGCGGTTATTGGCGTAACAGCTACTGATAAAGCAATGGATATTGTCAATAAAGTTAACGATGCAGGTACAGGTGTTACTGCTTCTACGAGAGTTGAAGCGACAATTTCCAACTTCCAGAGCACAGATGCTGGTACATTAGAAATTGGCGACGAGAGCTTTGACCTTGCTAAATATAACGGTTCACTGACTAAGCTTTCTGAAGACCTTGGTAAAGCCGGTATTGACGCGACTGTTGATGGCGGTGAGTTGACAATCGTTGCTGAAGATGTAAACGGTGTTCAAATCTCTGGTGGTGTTGCCGGTAACACAATTACATTAGCCGGTTCTGGTGGTGGTAGCTTTGCTGTTGATGGCACTAACACTAGTGTAGTTGTTGACGCGGAGCTTCAGCTTGAATCACGTGATTCTTTCTCTATTACTAATGACACAGCGGCTGATGAAACTGAGATCTTCGGCGCAAGTGGTTCGACTTTAAGCGAGATTGGCCAAGTTGATATCAGTACTTACGAGGGTTCTCAAGATGCATTAGGTACTATTGATGCGGCGATTGCTCAGATTGATTCTCAACGTGCAGACTTAGGTGCGGTTCAGAACCGTTTCCAGTCAACGATTCGTAACCAATCGAACATCGCTGAAAACCTGGAAGGTGCGAAGTCTCGAATCAAAGATGCGGACTTTGCGGCTGAAACTGCAAAACTGACTCAGTCTCAGATTCTGCAGCAGGCATCACAGACTATCCTGGCGCAGGCAAACCAGCGTCCACAGGCAGCACTACAGTTACTGGGTTAATACCCGCCCTAACTTACTAGTGTATAAAAACGGAGCTTCGGCTCCGTTTTTTTATGTCCGCAAGAAAGTTTCTAGCTGAAAAAAGCAGTGGTTAAAAAAACTTCAAATAAAAGCTAAAGTTTATAGTACTCTATACCGATAACATACAAGGACAGATGTTTTTTTAGTCCGTTAAAAACTTAATTGATGTTTTTGATAGGGAACAGGTGATTATTATGGCGGATATATCAATGGATACCCGCGATTTCAGCCTCCTCTCAACAGGGAAAGGATCGGTACAGACACAGCAGCCTAAAAAGCAAGATGTGATTGATACTGTAAATGAGGTACAGGACAAGGTAGCTGAACGTACAGATAAGTCTCAGTTAAGCCAACAACTGGAGGAACCCAGTGTTGGAGATATGGTCGAAGAAATTAATAAATCCTCGATTATACGCAACACCAGTCTGCAGTTTATTTTTGACGAAAAGGGTGATCCGCCAGTTGTCGAAGTTATGGATACTGAAAGCGGTGAAAAAATTCGGCAAATACCTTCCGAGCTTGCAGTCAAGTTAGCTAAAGCTATAGAAGAAATGGCCGATAACGAAGAAAGTCGGGCAGGAATTTTGTTCGATAACGAAATTTAGAGAGGTGATGATATGCCATTAGTTTCATCAACAGGTGCCCGTTCAGGTTTAGATCTGGAAGGCATCATTAAAGCGACGCTTGAAGCGGAACGCGTTCCGAAAACGAACCGACTTGATCAACAAGAAGGACGGTTGCAGGTAGAGTTGTCTGCAGTTGGTGAAATGCGGTCGGTATTGTCAAAACTTCAGGATGCCTCGGAAAAGTTATCTGGAGGCGATTTATTCAGCGCGATGAAGGCGTCGATTAAACAGCCTGAGTCGGGCGATGTAGTAACCGTTGAAAGTACAGATGATGCGGGAGCTGGTGACTTTAATATTTCTGTGACTCAGTTGGCGAAAGGGAGTCGTGCGGTATCGGCTGATGGCGCTTTTGCTGATTCAGATACAGAGGTAAATACCAACGCAGGTTCTTTGACTTTTGGCGCTGGTGATAATAGTTTTACTCTGGATATTGAAGCAGGCTCAAGTCTGGAAGATATTCGTAAAGCCGTGAATTCTTCACAGGATAATTTTGGTGTAACTGCCGATATTATTAATACAGGAACCGAAGCTAAGCTGGTATTTCGTTCAAGCGTAAGCGGTGCAGGTAATGACTTAACCGTTACCAATGATAACGCTGAGTTTGATGCGATTTCTACTCAGGCGAATGGTGGCGGCGCAGGTGGTATGGCTATTGCCGATGCGGATAAAGCAACTGATGCGATTATTGAAATTGATGGTATTCAGGCCAGAAATGACACCAATACGTTTGAAGATGTTATTCAGGGCTCGACCATAACCGCGGTTAAAGAAAGTGAAGATGCTGAAACAGCCAAACTTTCTATCGCTCGCGATGAAGACGGTATTAAGAAATCAATTGATGCGTTTGTAAAAGCTTATAACGGTGTCGTTGGCTCTTTAAATGAAATGGGTGGCGAAAATAGTATGCTTCAGGGCGATGCTACTATCCGAAGCCTTAAAGGGCAGTTGAATGATGTATTGACTTCAACATTTGGTGAAGGCGGAGAAAGCTTATTCGATTTAGGCTTTGGCATGGACGAAGACGGTAAACTTGAAGCCGAAAACCCGGTGACCAGTTTTAGTGATGTGCTGAAGGATAATCCGGCGGCATTGGAATCTGTTTTTGGTGGCGAAAACGGTCTGGCGTCCCGAATGGATAGTTTCTTAGATGGGTATGTAAAGGGTGGCGGATCATTGGAGATGCGAAAAGACTCAATTGACCAGAGTCTTGATCGAGTAACTAAAAGTCGCGAAGATTTGGCCCTTCGTATGGAGTCTATGGAAGAGACTTTACGAGCGAAATATCAAGCACTTGACCAACTTGTTGGTCAATTACAAAGCCGCGGAAATTCGGTCAGTGCTCAGCTTGCTAACCTTCCTGGCTTTACCCGGAATAACGATTAATTAGAGGTAATATCGTATGAATGCCAAATTAAAAGGCTACACTAAAGGTTCTCTGCAAACCCGCGTTGCTGGTGCTGACCCTTATCAACTGGTACAGATGTTGATGGCGGGTGTGCTGGAAAACCTGAATTACGCCAAAGGTGCTATTCAGCGAAAAGACTTAGAAAAGAAAAGCCATTATCTAAGTAAAGCTCAGGCTATTGTCGATTCTTTGCGCTATAGCCTGGATGACACTGCGGGTTCTGACGCTGCCGGTAACTTACGTGAGTTATACATGTATATGAGCACTCGTATTGCTGATGCATCTATTGAGCGAGACGTTAACATTATTGATGAAGTCGCGCGTTTAATGTTGGACATCAAAGGTGCATGGGATCAAATTCCAATGGAACAACGTGACGTTGCTATGAATCAAATGCAACAAGCTTCAGGCGCTTAAGTTTGAAAGATAAGATGCATTCCGAGAAGTTAGCGCAGCTAAATGAGCAGCTTAAACAAGAGATAGCGGATTCAGAATTTGAATCTGCTAACACTACGTTGGCCGAACTGATTAGAAGCCTTAACCATCTTCCTGACAATTGGCAAGAGTCTCAGCAGTGGGTAACTGTGGTTGCTGAAGCAGATGAATACTTGACTGAAATTCAGCCAACATTGGAGGCTGAGCAGGAAAAAGCCCGGTCTGCGATGAGTAAAATTACAAAAAGCAAAAAAGGCGTTAAGGCTTACACTAAGTAAAATTAAGGTAGATAGCGCAACAACAGGCTGTTACGACAGACATAAAAAAACCGGCATATGAGCCGGTTTTTTCGTTCCTGCGCCTAAGCCCAGGTCAGTAATTCTTCTTACAGTGCTTTGATCTTAGCATTCAAACGGCTTTTATGACGTGCCGCTTTGTTCTTGCTGATAAGACCTTTAGTTGCGTAACTGTCCAGCATTGGGGTTACGTCTTTCATTGCAGTGTTTGCTGCATCTTTGTCTTTCTTTTCAATAGCTGCGATTACACGTTTAAGGTAAGTACGCATCATTGAACGACGGCTTGCATTGTGGCGGCGATTTTTCTCGGCCTGAATCGCACGCTTTTTAGCAGACTTAATGTTAGCCAAGGTGAACTCCTAAATTCATTAACAGAACGCTTCTCTTATAAAGGCCGCAGATTATGCCTTTTCTGCTGTAAAAGTCAACAGCGAAAAGGGAAAAACTCACCGCTTTAAGTCAGGTTTTGATAAAATAGCATCCACCATTGGTCTCAGTTACAATCAAAAACAGAAACTTAGCTGTCAGCCGAAAGGATCTCTCTTGTCAAAAGCTTTGCTCCGTTCAGGATTTATCGTCAGTGCTATGACTCTTATATCGCGTGTATTGGGTTTGGTGCGCGATGTGGTCATTGCCAACCTGATGGGTGCCGGTGCTGCAGCGGATGTGTTCTTTTTTGCTAATAAAATTCCCAACTTTTTACGTCGGCTATTTGCTGAGGGCGCTTTTGCCCAGGCTTTTGTGCCGGTGCTCACGGAGTACAAGCAGGGCAAAGAACTGCCCGATCAGCAATTACTTATTGCCCGGGTCTCGGGCACCTTAGGCACCATTGTGACGGTGGTCACCATTTTCGGTGTGGTAGCTTCCCCGGTTGTGGCTGCGCTTTTTGGTATGGGGTGGTTTTTAGACTGGTGGAATGACGGCCCGCAGGGACAAAAGTTTGTCCTTGCCAGCGACTTACTCCGCATTACTTTTCCTTATTTATGGTTTATCAGTTTTGCCGCTATGGCCGGAGCTATACTCAATACGCTGGGCAAGTTTGCCGTAGCCGCTTTTACACCGGTATTTTTGAATGTCGCCGTTATTGCGGCGGCTATCTGGTTGGCTCCGCAGCTTGAGCAACCGGAATATGCACTGGCCTGGGGCGTCTTTTTCGGTGGTTTTATCCAGCTGTTATTTCAGCTACCGTTTCTGAAAAAAGCGGGGTTATTAGTTAAACCACTGTGGGGCTGGAAAGACCCGGGCGTTACCAAAATTCGCAAACTGATGTTACCGGCTATCTTTGGTGTATCGGTTAGCCAAATTAATTTGCTGCTGGATACCCTCATTGCCAGCTTTTTAATGACCGGTTCCATAAGTTGGCTGTACTACTCCGACCGATTGCTGGAGTTTCCGCTGGGTCTTTTTGGCATTGCCATTGCTACGGTTATTTTGCCCGCGCTTTCATCACGTCATGTGGATAAATCGACTGAAAACTTTAGTGCTACGCTGGATTGGGGTATTCGCATGGTGCTATTACTGGGTGTACCGGCCATGGCGGGGCTTTTTGTATTAGCAGAGCCGATGCTTATGGTGTTGTTCATGCACGGCGCCTTCAGCCCGGACGATGCGCGTATGGCGTCGTACAGTCTTATGGCCTATTCCACCGGTTTGCTAAGTTTCATGATGGTAAAAGTTCTGGCAACGGGCTTTTACTCCCGCCAGGACACTAAGCGCCCGGTTAAGTACGGCATTATTGCTATGGCAGCCAATATGGTATTTAACATTGCTTTGGCTATTCCATTCAGCTATGTCGGGTTGGCACTGGCAACGGCGGCGTCTGCGGCTATTAACGCCGGGTTATTGGGTGTTACTTTATGGCGAGAAGGGGTTCTGAAGAAACAACCCGGCACCGGGCGTTTTATTCTACAGGTACTTCTCGCAACAACTGCGATGATAGCGGGTGTGCTGTGGTTAAGCCCGGACATTGACGCTTGGCGTACCAGCTCGTTGGTTGAGCGGCCCTGGCTTTTGGCTCAGGTGATAGGATTCGGCGCTGCCATTTATATTGGCGTGTTGGTTATCACTGGCATGAGACCGAGACATTTCCGTGCGCGCGAGTACTGATTATCGCCTCGGTATCAGTTATAATCGCGTCTTTTCCGGAAAACATTAAGATTGTGCGGGCATGGAACTGATTCGCGGTACTCATAATCTCAGAGCTGAACATTGTGGTTGCGTATTGACCATAGGTAACTTCGATGGTGTTCACCTGGGGCATCAGGCGGTGCTTAGTCAGGTTCGGGAAAAAGCTCAGCAGTTGGGTGTGCCTTCCGCGGTTATGACCTTTGAGCCGCAACCGCAAGAGCTTTTCCAGCCTGAAAAAGCGCCTGCACGGTTAACCAACTGGCGTGAGAAATACCTCGCGTTACAGGCACAAAATGTCGACCGGCATATTGTTATTGAATTTAATAAGAAGTTTGCCAGCCAGCCAGCCCGCGAGTTTATTGAACAGACTCTGGTGGGTAAGTTGGGCGTTAAGTTTTTGGTCGTGGGCGATGACTTTCGTTTTGGCTACAAGCGAGAAGGTGACTTCGAGTTGCTGCAAAAGGCCGGTAAAGAACTGGGGTTTGAGGTGGTCGATACTCGCAGCTATCGTCAGCAACAGCAACGAGTTAGCAGTACCGCTATTCGTCAGGCACTAGAAGATGGCGACTTTGAACAGGCCGAACAAATGCTCGGGCGGCCTTATCAAATATGCGGAAAAATCGTACACGGCCGCAAAAATGGCCGGACTATTGGTTTTCCCACCGCGAACGTGCCGTTAAAACGTTTAAAAAGTCCGTTACATGGGGTGTTTGCGGTAACAGCTCAGTTTGGTAAAGACGAAGAAATACATTCCGGCGTTGCCAACCTGGGAACCCGGCCGACATTAAATGGCGACGAAGTACAGCTGGAGGTGCATTTGTTTGAGTTTTCAGGCAATCTGTACGGTCAGCAGATGACGGTCACACCGGTGGCCAAATTACGTAATGAGCAACGCTTTGCGTCGTTGCAGCACTTACAAGAACAAATTGAAAAAGATGCCGCCCGCGCACGTGAAGCATTAGCGTGCCGGAGTCAGTAACTATGCGGAAATGGAAACAGTGACCCATGAGTGATTACAAACACACCTTAAACTTGCCAGAAACAGCATTCCCGATGCGCGGCAACCTGGCTCAGCGCGAGCCAAAGATGCTGGAGCAGTGGTATGAAACTGACCTGTACGGTCAAATTCGTAAAGCTAAAGCGGGCAAGCCAAAATTTATTCTGCACGATGGCCCTCCGTATGCGAACGGGCAAATTCACATTGGTCACGCCGTAAATAAAATTTTAAAGGACGTTATTGTTAAGGCAAAAACCTTAAGCGACTTCGACGCGCCTTACGTACCGGGCTGGGATTGTCATGGTCTGCCAATTGAACTGCAGGTAGAGAAAAAACACGGCAAACCAGGTAAGAAATTAAATCTGGCCGAATTCCGCGAAAAGTGTCGTGAATACGCAATGACCCAAATCGACCAGCAACGTACGGACTTTAAACGTCTGGGTGTGCTTGGCGACTGGGATAACCCCTACCTGACTATGAACTTTAAGCAGGAAGCCGACAGTGTTCGTGCTCTGGCAAGAATTATTGATAAAGGCCATTTGCACCAGGGCTTCAAGCCGGTGCACTGGTGTACAGACTGTGGCTCCGCGCTGGCGGAAGCGGAAGTAGAATACCAAGATAAAAACTCGCCGGCTATTGATGTGCGTATGCCGGTTGCGGCTACGGCTGAAACGGTTGAGCGCTTCAGCACGCCGGAAGGGCATGTGGGTGAAGGCAATGTCAGCATGGTTATCTGGACCACCACACCGTGGACCATTCCGGCTAACCGTGCGGTGACTCTGGCCGACGGGCTTGAATATACCTTAGTGCAGGTTGAAGCCAGCGACGACCAGCCCGCAGAACGTGTGATTTTAGCCGATGACTTGGTGACCGATTGCATGGAGCGCTGGAACATTGCGCATTACCACAAGCTGGGTTTCTGTAAAGGCAGAGACTTAGAAGGTCTGCAATTACAGCATCCGTTGTTTGAACTGCAGGTTCCGGTCATTTTGGGGGATCACGTGACTACCGAGAGCGGTACCGGTTGTGTGCATACGGCACCGGGTCATGGTGTTGATGACTTCTTAGTGGGTCAGAAATACGGCATTGAAGTTTACAACCCAGTAGGTGACAACGGTGTCTACAAAGACGACACGCCGCTTTTCGCCGGACAGCATGTATTTAAAGCGAACGAACCTATTGTTGATAAGTTACGCGAAGTGGGCAACTTGATGCATGCCGAGAGCTACCGTCACTCGTACCCGCATTGCTGGCGCCATAAAACGCCCATTATTTTCCGTGCGACGCCGCAGTGGTTTATTAGCATGGACAAGAAAGGTTTGCGCGCAGGTGCTTTAGAGCAAATTAAAAAAGTCGACTGGTTCCCTGAGTGGGGACAAAGTCGTATTGAGTCTATGGTTGAAGGGCGCCCTGACTGGTGTATTTCACGTCAGCGCACCTGGGGTAACCCTATTGCCATTTTCGTAAACCGTGAAACGGAAGAGCTGCACCCGGACACTCTTGAGCTGATGGAAAAAGTAGCTCAACTAATTGAAAAAGACGGCGTGCAAGCCTGGTTCGACTTAGAGCCTGAAACTTTGTTGGGCGACGAAGCTGACAAATATCGCAAAGTCACTGACACTTTAGACGTTTGGTTTGACTCTGGTGTTACGCACCATTGCGTATTGCGTGAGTTTGACGGCTTGCGCTGGCCTGCCGATTTGTATCTGGAAGGTTCAGATCAGCATCGCGGCTGGTTCCAGAGCTCGTTAGTGACCGGTGTCGCCATGTATGACGAAGCGCCGTATCACCAGGTATTAACCCATGGTTTTACTGTGGATGCGCAGGGTCGGAAGATGTCGAAGTCTATCGGTAACGTGGTTGCTCCGCAGGACGTCATGAACAAACTCGGCGGAGACATTCTGCGTTTATGGGTCGCGTCAGCAGATTACTCTGGCGAAATGACGGTTTCTGATGAAATTCTTAAGCGTTCAGCGGATGCGTATCGTCGTATTCGTAATACCTCGCGCTTTTTGCTGGCGAACTTAAGCGGTTTTGACCCTAAACAGGATTTGGTTGCCAAAGAAGATATGGTTGAACTGGATCGCTGGATTGTAGGGCGTGCGGCGGATTTACAACAAGAGTTGCTGGAAGCCTACAATAACTACCAGTTCCACAGTGTGGTGCAAAAACTCATGCATTTCTGTTCCATTGAACTGGGCAGCTTTTACCTGGATATTATTAAAGACCGACAGTACACCGCGAAATCTGAAGGTTTAGCGCGGCGTTCATGTCAGACGGCGCTGTATCATATTGCCGAGGCGTTAGTGCGCTGGATGGCTCCAATTTGCAGCTTTACCGCTCAGGAAATTTGGGACTTGTTACCGAACGAACGCAGCCAGTATGTCTTTACTGAAAGCTGGTATCAGGGCTTTGATGAATTTTCTGGTGTTAAAGACGCTGAGAACGAGTTCTGGATGCAGTTATTGGAAATTCGTGATGTCGTTAACCAGGCGCTGGAGCAGTCACGCCGCGATGATGTTATCGGAGGTTCGTTACAGGCAGAAGTAACCTTGTACGCTGATGATAAACTGGCGACAGCCTTGAATCGTTTGGGTGAAGAGTTGCGTTTTGCACTGCTGACATCGGAAGCGCAAGTGGCCTCTATTAATGACGCACCTTCAGACGCCGTTAAAGCGGAGAAAATGGCTCTGGCCGTTAGTGTGACAAAATCTGAATACAAGAAGTGCGAGCGTTGCTGGCATCATCGCGAAGAGGTGGGGACTTTAGAGAACCACTCTGATTTATGCCAGCGCTGCGTAACCAATATTGAAGGTGAAGGTGAGGAGCGTCGTTTTGCCTGATTTTTCTAACCAGACTAACCGTGCAACTGGGCTGCGTTTTTTGTGGCTGACCTTGTTGCTGGTGGTTATTGATCAAATTACTAAAATTTGGGTGGCTGGTGAGTTTGAGCTTTATGAAAGCCGAGTTTTAATTGACGGGCTATTCAACTTAACTTATGTACACAATTACGGTGCGGCCTTTAGCTTTTTAAGTGACGGTGGCGGTTGGCAACGTTGGTTCTTTACCGCCATTGCTATTGCTATCAGTGTGGTGCTGCTAATTTGGATGCGCCGCAACCCAGTGGGTTTATGGCGCCAAAATTTAGCTTTTTCCCTGATTATGGCCGGGGCTATTGGTAATGTAGCTGACCGTTTAATGTATGGTTATGTC
The DNA here is from genome assembly GCF_002364295.1 of Idiomarina sp. UBA3176. NCBI lineage: Bacteria > Pseudomonadati > Pseudomonadota > Gammaproteobacteria > Alteromonadales > Idiomarinaceae > Idiomarina > Idiomarina sp. UBA3176. The sequence goes on along the minus strand of NZ_DEXU01000005.1, from coordinate 247,383 downwards.
ATCGACTTTTTTGATGTTCATTATCAGGGGTGGCACTGGCCTGCCTTTAACGTAGCCGACATGGCCATTACTATTGGTGCCGCACTCATGTTGTTGGAAGCCTTTTTTGATAACCGCCGGGACAAAGCCGAGAACGGTCACGGGCAGTAAGGAGTCTCATTTGAGTCGTTTACCTATAGAGCACGGACGGGAAGTGGTTATGCACTTCACCATTAAACTGGCCGATGGCTCGGTTGCAGACAGCACAAAAATGTCAGGTAAGCCAGCCAGGTTCCGGATGGGTGATGGCAACCTGACCGAAAACTTTGAAGCGTGTCTGGTAGGGTTGCGCGAAGGTGCCGAGCGTGAGTTCACTTTGGAGCCTAAAGACGCCTTTGGTGAACCGAACCCGGACAACTATTATTATGTTGATTCGGCAAAATTTAACGATGAAACCAAACCGGAAGTTGGAGCCATTTTGGCTTTTACTCAACCGGATGGTACCGATTTACCGGGAATTGTTCGTAAAGTTGAAGGTCCAACAGTCACCATCGATTTTAATCACCCGTTGGCCGGACAAACGGTGATTTTTGAAGTAGAGATTATTAGCGTTGAGCCATGATTGGTTAATAAACCGGGCTGAACGCAGGAGGAACTGATGCAAATTTTGTTAGCGAACCCTCGGGGTTTTTGTGCCGGAGTTGATCGCGCTATAACTATTGTTGAGCGGGCTTTAGAGATATTTGAGCCGCCAATTTACGTGCGTCACGAAGTGGTTCACAACAAATACGTTGTCAGTAAACTGCGCGAAGCCGGTGCGGTCTTTGTTGAAGAGTTGCATGAAGTACCAGACGACCAAATTGTTATTTTTAGCGCCCATGGCGTTTCTCAGGCGGTAAGACAAGAAGCCAAAGATCGCGGCTTGCGGGTATTTGATGCGACCTGTCCACTAGTAACGAAAGTTCATATGGAAGTTACTCGTGCCAGCCGTAAAGGCCACGAATGCATTTTAATTGGCCATGCAGGACACCCTGAAGTTGAAGGGACTATGGGGCAATATAAAAACGATGAGGGCGGTATCTACCTTGTGGAATCGCCGGAAGATGTTGCTAAGCTCGAAGTGAAAGACCCGGGAAACCTGCATTACATGAGCCAGACTACGTTATCGGTTGATGACACGGCCGACGTAATAGATGCCTTGCGTCAAAAGTTCCCAGAGATAAACGGGCCACGCAAAGACGATATATGCTATGCCACTCAAAACCGTCAGGATGCGGTACGCGAATTAGCCAGCGATGCTGATATCATGTTAGTGGTGGGCGCGCGCAACAGCTCAAACTCAAACCGCTTACGCGAGCTTTCCGAGAAAATGGGAACTCCGGCATACCTAATTGATGACGCCAGCTGTATTGATAAAGCCTGGTTAGAGGGTCACGAGAAGGTAGCAGTCACCGCTGGCGCTTCTGCACCAGAAGTTCTGGTCAAAGAAGTGATTGCTAAGCTACAGGAATGGGGCGGTAAAACTGCAGTAGAACTGAGCGGCCGCGAAGAAAATATTACCTTTTCAATTCCACCAGAGCTAAGGCCGCACCCGGTAGGTTAAACTGGTTATCGGGAAAGCCAGAATGTCTGGGCGAGCTCGTTATCATTTCCCCAGTAAACGGTTACCTCGATGGTCGCGTTGAACTGATCTATAGGGGTTAACTCTGCTGTTAAATGAAGCTGCCCTGTTTCCTTTGATAGTTTTGGATTATTGCCTTGAGTCCACGTTTGTTGAGCCTCACTTAAATAAGTCATCAAAACCTCCACAGCCTTCGCTTTTGTGTGGGCATGGTCAATCGCCGATAATCCAACCTGTAAAAGCCGCAGGCTACTGACGGACCAAAGAGCTACTAGTGCAGCTCCGACCAACACTTCAACCAGAGAAAAGCCTTTATTCTTGTGACAGTTCATAAGCCCTGCGCTCTGCTTCGAAATCTTGCTGAAGTTGTTGAGAAAGTTGTAGCCATTGATGATGTTGCTGAGCCTCTGTCATTTGCGCGTAGAAAAGCAGTGCAGCTAAACTGGCCGAGCTCAAACTTATAAGTGTTACTAAGGTGAGTATCAGAGCGAATCCTTTCGCGTTCATAGTAAGCTCCATTTAGTTAACCAGAGGAGTGATTGTTCGTTTGAAAACATGTGCCTGAGCATTGTGAGTAACGGTAAAAGTTACAACGAGTTTTGATAGCCCACTACCAGATTCCGGAGCGTAAGAGTCAGCAGTAAATTGCGTGACTTTGAATTGAGACTTATCGGTTAGGGATTGCCAGCCATACCCGGCGCAATCGAGAGTCATTGAGTTATGCTGTAGCTGTTCATTCCTGACCCTGAAGCCGGGCGAGCCTCCATTTTGCTGAGGAAACAAATAGCAATTGCTCTGAGGGTTTGAAATTTGCGTTGCGGCGGTATTTTTTAAGGTTTCAAAAAACTGATTTGCGACTGACTGAGCACTTAATAGTAAATTGACCTGCATTAGCTTACGGTGTTGCACTCCTGTTTGCCATTGCATTTGCTGCTGTGCTGCCAGAACAACTATCGCGCCAATAGCCGAAGCTATAAGAACTTCTACTAAACTACTGCCGCGCTCAGAAACTATTAACATGGGGGGATTCCCGGAAGTGAGTCACCTTCACTTAAGCACAAACGAATACGAGCGACACTGCTGATGATGACTTTTATCTGTCGGCTTTTACCTATTAGTTTGATATGTCCGGGTGTCGCGGCAGATGACTCTCCATAAAAAGTAAGCGACGCGGAAGAACTGTAAGTGTATTCGGTTTGAATACCTGAGGTTTGCGAGTCACGGCTAAATGTAACTAAGTCAACTTCGATAGATTCCTTATTTGCTATGGACCTGGCTTTTACCAGCTGCAAATAAGACAGCCAGCGGCCAGCCTCTTTTTGAAGCAACAAAGACTCTGTCTGCTGAGTAAATATTGGCAGGGCAGAAGCACCAAGCACCGCACTGACAGCCATTGCCACGACCAATTCCATAAGAGAGTAACCGCGCATAAAAACACATTATTTTGAAGAAGAGCAACGAGTATAGAAGCTGTTTAAGCTTTGTCTGTAAGCCCCAACTGAAACGAATGTAAGATAACCTCCGAATAAAACGAAAGCTGGCTCGATTCTTGAATAAAACACCGCAGGTTCAACTTTTTGACGCAACAGGAAGACGTATGGCGGGCGGTGCCGAAAAGTTAGTAAATTTTAGAAATTTCACGCAGAACAATGCGCATCTGATCAAAGGTTTTGGAACACCCTTGGCCATTATGGCCATTCTGGCGATGATTGTTTTGCCAATTCCGGCTGTGGTGCTGGATGTTCTCTTTTCATTTTCAATTACTTTGTCACTGGTAGTTATGCTGGTGGCGGTTTATACCCAACGTCCGCTGGATTTCGCCGCTTTTCCTACCGTTTTGCTTATTGCTACGGTACTACGCTTAAGCCTTAACGTTGCCTCTACGCGTATTGTTTTATTAGAAGGGCATAACGGGCCAGGTGCTGCAGGCTCTGTTATTGAAGCTTTTGGTAGCGTGGTCATAGGTGGTAACTACACTGTCGGCCTGGTGGTGTTCGCCATTCTGGTTATTATCAACTTTGTGGTTATCACCAAAGGTGCCGGCCGTATTTCAGAAGTAACCGCTCGCTTCACCCTTGACGCTATGCCTGGTAAACAAATGGCCATTGATGCTGACCTTAACGCGGGCCTAATTAACCAGGAAGAAGCCAAAGCACGACGCAGCGATGTAACCCGTGAAGCTGATTTCTACGGCTCCATGGATGGTGCCAGTAAGTTCGTAAAAGGGGATGCCATAGCCGGTATCCTTATTCTCTTTATTAACATTATCGGCGGTCTGCTCATTGGTATGATCCAGTACGGCCTGACCTTCAATGAGGCAGTGGAAGTTTATACGCTGTTAACCATCGGTGATGGCCTGGTAGCACAAATTCCGTCATTGTTACTGTCAGTTGCGACAGCCATTATCATTACGCGTGAAAATAACAGCCAGGACATGGGCGATGCAGTTGTTCTGCAATTGCTCGATAACCCTAAGGTTTTGGTCATTACCAGCGCGGTATTGTTTGCCATGGGGGTTATTCCCGGTATGCCGCATTTTGCCTTTTTAAGCATGTCTGCGGTGTTAGCCGGCGCGGCTTACTTTAAACTTAAGAAAACCAAGACTGAAGAAGGCGAACTGGTTGAAAAAGAACAGGAACAGCAAGTTCAGCAGGCGCAACAAAAAGAGCTCAGCTGGGACGACGTACGCCACGTTGACACTATAGGTCTGGAAGTTGGTTATCGCTTAATTCCTTTGGTGGATAAGCAGCAGGGCGGTGAATTGCTGTCACGCATTAAAGGTGTTCGTAAGAAGCAGTCTCAGGAGTTTGGCTTCCTTGTTCCCGCCGTACACATTCGGGACAATCTCGATTTAGGCCCCAACAGTTATCGCATTACTCTTATGGGTGTGACCATGGGCGAAGCTGAAATTCGTCATGACTGGGAGATGGCGATTAACCCGGGGCAGGTATTCGGTGAACTGGACGGTGAGAAGACAAAAGATCCTGCCTTCGGTCTTGATGCCGTCTGGATCCGTCCTGAGCAACGCGAGCACGCTCAAACTCTGGGTTATACCGTGGTTGATGCTGCAACCGTAGTCGCTACGCACTTAAGTCAGATTGTAACCAACCATGCATCTCAGTTGCTGGGTCACGAAGAAGCACAAGAGTTGCTGGACCGTCTGGGGCGTACTCATCCTAAGCTGGTTGAGGGGCTGATTCCGGATCTATTGTCACTGGGCAACTTTGTGAAAGTACTGCAGAACTTACTGGACGAAGGCATCGCGATCCGTGACATGCGCACCATTGTACAAACTTTGGTTGAGTATGCAGGACGCAGCCAGGACCCAGAAGTACTGACGGCTGCAGTCAGAATTTCACTGCGCCGGTTAATTGTTCAGGACATTGCTGAAGGTGCGGCAGAATTACCTGTCATAACTTTGGCACCAGAGTTGGAACAGATGTTGCATCAGTCATTGCAAATGGCTGGTAATGACGGAAATCAGCAAGGCGCCGGAATCGAACCTGGTTTGGCCGAACGCCTGCAACAGTCATTACGCGAAGTGCATCAGCAGCAGGAAATGAACGGGGAACCTTCAGTACTGCTGACCTCCGGGCTTCTGCGGTCAACCATGGCGCGATTTGCGCGTCACGCTACCGATGGTATGCGCGTGTTGTCCTATCAGGAAGTACCGGATGATAAACAAATTCGCATTGTCAGCTCAATTGGTGGACAACAAAACGGTGGTGAACAAACCGCCACACAAGAGTAACGGGAGTCGCTTGTGAAGATTAAACGCTTTTTTGCCGAAGATATGCGCCGTGGTTTGCAACAGGTTAAAGAAACCTTAGGTCCGGATGCGATTATCCTGTCCAATAAGAAAGTGAATGGTGGTATTGAGCTGGTTGCAGCCATTGACCCCGATGCGCAACAGGCACAGCCAATGGCTGAGCAAGCACCGAATGAGCCTGCCGCGTCAAAAACGCCAGAAGTGCCGGCCGAGTCTTTGCAAGAGTTATTGCAGCGTCAGGCTCAGGCTGAACAGCCCGCACAACGCACCGCTGCGCAAGCGGTTACTGAAGCGTCAAAACGGCCAGAACCGAAAGCCGAACCACAAGAATTTAACGCTTCTCAACTCAGCGACGATATTTTTCCTGAACAAATAAACGCACCAGCAGCAGACGACTCCCAGGCCATTGCTGAACTGCGCTCTCAGGTCAATGGTATTCGCCAATTGCTGGAACACCAGTTAAGCGGCTTGATGAAACAAGAAATGGATCGTGAAGAACCGACCCGCTCTATGCTGATGAACCGTTTAATGGATATGGGCTTAAGCGAGCGAGTTGCCGACCAGATTGCTTGTTTTATTCCTGAAGGGGGATCAGATGACGAGGCCTGGGAACAGACTCTGCATTTACTAGAAGGTCAGCTGAATACAACCTCTGACGACATTTTGACGCGCGGTGGAGCGGTTGCTTTAGTCGGCCCTACCGGGGTCGGTAAAACCACGACCATTGCGAAGTTAGCCGCTCGTTATGCGCAGCGCCATGGTGCCGATAAAGTGGCTTTAATTACCACCGACACGTTTCGGATTGGTGCCAGTGAACAATTACAGACCTATGGTCGTATAATAGGGTGTCCGGTCAAAGTGGCAAAAAATGCGCAGGAACTGGCAGATGCATTACTTGCGCTACGTCAAAAAAGTCTCATTTTGATTGATACGGCAGGCATGGGTCAGCGCGATAAGCGTTTGAACGAACAGTTAAGCCAGCTTATTCAGAATTCAAGACTGCGTATTCGCCCGTATCTGGTGTTGTCGGCAACATCACAAAGCCAGGTGCTGATGGATGCTGTTAAGCAATTTAAAGCACTGCCTTTGTCTGGCTGCATTTTCACTAAGCTGGACGAATGCTTAAGTTTAGGTGAGAGTATCAGCGTAGCTATAGAACATGGCTTACCGGTTGGTTATTTAACAAATGGTCAGCAAGTGCCTGAAGATATTCGGGTAGCGGATGCGAACTTTATGGTTGCCGAGGCTGAGCGCCTGCTTGATAAAAGCATTTGTTCCTCAGTGTCAGACGTGCCAAAATCGTACTGGAATGAGGCGTTTTCTCGCTGAATGAGCCAATATAATATGAAGCTGTTATCAATCTAGTCAGAAAAGAGATACGCCCGATGGATCAAGCAAGCGGTCTGCGAAGAATGAAACAATCGAAAGTAAAAGTTATTGCGGTAACTGGTGGTAAAGGCGGCGTTGGGAAAACCAACGTGTCGCTGAATATGGCTATCGCAATGGCAAAGCAGGGCAAACGAGTATTAGTGCTGGATGCCGACTTAGGTCTGGCTAACGTCGATGTTATGTTAGGCCTGCGGGTTGAGCGCAACCTTTCTCATGTGTTGAGTGGGCAGTGCGAGTTAGAGGATATTCTGATTGAAGGCCCGGCAGGAATTAAAATTGTTCCGGCAACATCGGGAACGCGCTCTATGGTGGACTTGAGCGAATCTGAACACGCCGGGTTAATTAGAGCCTTCAGCCAGCTTCAGGGGAACTATGACGTATTAATTGTCGATACTGCAGCGGGTATTGGTAATACCGTTGTCAGCTTTGCCAGAGCGTCACAGGATGTTTTATTAGTGGTTTGTGATGAACCCACATCAATTACTGATGCATATGCACTGATAAAAGTATTGAGCCGGGAGCAAGGCCTGTTTAAATTCAAGGTGGTTGCCAATATGGTACGAAATCTGCGCGATGGACAAGTATTGTTCAATAAATTAACTAAAGTAACCGATCGATTTTTAGACGTCGCTTTAGAGCTTGCCGCGATTATACCCTTTGATGATAACTTGCGTTTAGCTGTTAGAAAACAACAGCCTATGGTGCTGGCTTACCCGAAATCACCTGCTTCTTTAGCGATAAAAGCTTTGGCTAAGAAAGCCATTGACTGGCCTGTTCCGGCTCAAGCCGGCGGGCATTTAGAATTTTTTCTTGAACAATTGATAACTTCTGCCGATAACGAGAGTAAGCGGGATGTTGCCAATGAATAAAGCTGCCGTTTATGCCGCCACTGCTGACAATCGAAATGCTATTATTGAACAGCATACCGGGCTGGTTAAGCGTATTGCACACCATATGATGGCTAGACTTCCAGCCAGTGTGCAAGTGGATGATTTGATCCAGGCAGGCATGATTGGCTTATTAGAAGCTGCGCGTAACTTTGATAACAGTAAAGGCGCCAGTTTCGAAACCTTTGCCGGCATTCGCATTCGTGGTGCTATGTTGGACGAAATTCGTCGTGGTGACTGGGCTCCGCGCTCGGTTCATCGTAATCATCGACGCGTACTGGAAGCCATTCGTCAGGTTGAAAATGAAACCGGACGCGATGCAAAAGACACGGAAGTGGCCGCAAAGCTGAATATGGGTATGGATGAATATCATCATATTTTGCGGGATGTCAGCACGGGACGAATTGTTGGTATTGAAGATCTTGGTGTATCAGAAGATGCTATCATGCCAGAGCAGGTAACGGGTTCAGCTTATGAACCACAAAGAGATGTTGAAAATGCTGCGTTTCATAAAGCGTTGGTTTCGACAATATCTTCGTTACCAGAACGTGAAGCTTTGGTGCTTTCGTTGTATTATGACGAAGAATTGAATTTAAAAGAGATAGGTGAAGTGCTGAGCGTGAGTGAATCACGAGTCAGTCAAATTCACAGTCAGGCAATGTTGCGACTGAAGTCGCGAATGCAAAATTGGGTTGAATAAACTTTGGTTGTAATCGAGAGCCTCAGTGGAGGGTGCTTTGGATAAAAATATGAAAATTCTCGTTGTGGACGACTTCTCTACAATGAGACGAATCATTAAGAACTTACTTCGTGATCTTGGCTTTACCAATATACAGGAAGCCGATGACGGTAATACCGCATTGCCCATGTTGCAGAACGGTGATTTCGACTTTGTCGTAACCGACTGGAATATGCCGGGTATGCAGGGAATCGACTTGCTGCGTGAAATTCGCAAGGACGATAACCTGGCTCATTTACCGGTGTTAATGGTAACAGCGGAAGCCAAGCGAGAGCAGATCATTATGGCAGCTCAAGCTGGAGTAAATGGTTATATTGTTAAACCATTTACAGCCGTAACGTTGAAAGAAAAGCTCGACAAGATTTTCGAACGAATCAGCTAAAGGGCGAATGACTATGTCTGATAACGCCCATGATATTTCTCTGGAGCAAGCCAAGGAACTCGTAGCCTTGCTTGAAGACGGGAAGCAGCAGCAGGCAAATCAATTACTGGAAGACGTTTACAACCGTCGTAACGACAAGTTGTTTACTTCTGTCGGCCAGTTAACACGCGACCTCCACGAAGCACTTCAGGATTTTCAGGTAGACCCTCGCATTGTGCAAATGACACAAGATGATCTTCCTGATGCGCAAAACCGTTTGTTGTATGTCATTGAGAAAACCGAAGACGCAGCCAATAGAACAATGGATGCGGTAGAGGCTTGCCTGCCTTTAGCAGATGAGATGCATCAGCGTGTAGAGAAGGTCATGCCGGCCTGGAACAGGCTGATGAGTAACGATATTGAGTTAAATGAATTCAAGTCTTTATGTCATGAGGTCGATGACGTACTTAAGCGCTGTGGTGAAAACATGCCACAAGTGCATGGGTTGATGACTGAAGTATTGATGGCTCAGGACTTTCAGGATATTACCGGGCAAGTCATTCGCCGGGTTATTCAATTGGTCGAAGACGTTGAAAAGAACCTGATTGAATTGCTGAAGATATTTGGTAAAGAAGAAGAACGTCGTAACGCGGAAAAAGCAGGGTCTGCGCCTAAGAAAGATGCAGCCCATGCCGAAGGCCCAATTATCGATGCTGATCAACGCGATGACGTGGTTGGCGGACAAGACGAAGTGGACGATTTGTTGTCCAGTTTAGGTTTCTAGGAGCATCAGTCGCATGAGCTTTGATATGGACGAAGACATTCTGCAGGATTTTTTGATCGAGGCTGGAGAGATCCTCGAGCAACTATCTGAACAGCTAGTTGAACTGGAAAATGATCCGCAAAACAAAGATCTGTTGAATGCTATTTTCCGTGGCTTTCATACGGTTAAAGGTGGTGCCGGGTTCCTGTCTCTGGGAGCTCTGGTTGATACCTGTCATGGTGCGGAAAACGTATTCGATACCCTGCGTAATGGTCAACGTACTGTCACTTCCGACCTGATGGACGTGATTCTTCAGTCTTTGGATACTATCAATACTCAGTTTGCGCAGGTGCGCGCCAAAGAAGAACCTGAAGCAGCTTCACCGGAGTTGCTGGAATTACTGCATAAGTTGAGTGAACCAGAGTCTGAGGACGAAGCGCCTATAGAGGTTCCAAAAGATGAACCTGCCGAGGAAACAGATCCGGAACCAGAACCTGCAGCAGAAGAAAGCAGCAGCGACAGCATTGATGAAATTCAGGACGATGAGTTCGAAGCGTTACTGGATGAGTTGCATGGTGAAGGCAAAGGTCCCGGAAAAGAAGACAAGCCAGCGGCGTCCAAGCCCAAGGTAAATGAAGACAGTGATGAGATTTCAGATGATGAATTTGAGTCATTGCTGGATGAACTTCATGGCAGCGGGAAAGCGCCTCAAAGTGCTGAGAAAAAACAAGAAAAGCAGAAAGAGCCTGCAAAAGACGACGAAATAACAGACGACGAATTTGAATCCTTGCTGGACGAGTTGCATGGCAGTGGCAAAGCGCCGACACCGAAAGGTGATAAGCCTGCTAATGAGCCAGCACCGAAAAAGCCTGAACCCAAAGCGCAGCCAAAACCTGCGGCAAAACCAGCATCGAAACCAGAACCGAAGCCTGAGCCGAAATCAGAGCCTAAAGCGAAACCAGCAGCGGCTCAGCCGGTAGATAAAAAGCCAGCTGCACCAGCGCCTGCTCCGGTTGAAACTACTGTGCGGGTTGATACCAAGCGCTTAGATGAAATTATGAACATGGTCGGCGAGCTGGTACTGGTCAGAAACCGTTTGTTGAGCCTGAGTAATTCTGATGAGTCAGACAGTGCTGAAATGGGCAAAGCTATTTCGAACCTGGATGTTGTCACTGGCGACTTACAGGGCGCGGTGATGAAAACCCGGATGCAGCCAATTAAGAAAGTGTTTGGCCGTTTCCCCCGGGTTGTCCGTGACCTGGCTCGTAGCCTGAAGAAAGAAATCAATCTTGAGATGTACGGTGAAGAAACCGATTTAGATAAGAACTTAGTTGAGGCTCTGGCCGATCCTTTGGTGCATTTGGTTCGTAACTCTGTTGACCATGGTATCGAAATGCCGGATGAGCGTGAAGCGAATGGTAAGTCGCGCTCAGGAACCGTCACCTTGTCGGCGTCTCAGGAAGGTGACCATATTATGCTGTCGATTAAAGACGATGGCGCTGGTATGGACGCTGAAAAACTGAGAGGCATAGCCGTTAAAAAAGGCATTATGGACGCAGACTCCGCTGCACGTTTAAGCGATGAAGATGCTTATAACTTGATTTTCGCGGCGGGTTTTTCGACCAAAGAACAAGTTTCGGATATTTCCGGTCGTGGAGTTGGCATGGACGTGGTTAAGACCAAAATCAGCCAGCTCAACGGTAGCGTTAAAATTAACTCAGAGTTAGGTAAAGGTACTGAACTCTTGATTAAAGTGCCGCTGACTCTGGCAATATTGCCGACGCTAATGGTCGCCGTAAAAGATCAGACTTTTGCTTTGCCGCTTGCTGTTGTCAGTGAAATTATCGACCTGGATATGAAGCGCACCAATACCGTAGACGGACAGTTGACTCTCATTGTACGTAACCGGGCGATTCCGTTGTTCTTCCTGGAAAAATGGCTAGTCCGTAACCATGATGGTTCAAGTCGTAAAGAACAGGGTCATGTAGTGGTTGTGCAAATTGGTAACCAACAAGTTGGCTTTGTGGTGAACGCACTGATTGGTCAGGAAGAAGTGGTTATTAAACCCTTAGATAAGTTACTGCAGGGTACGCCAGGAATGGCCGGAGCAACAATTACCAGCGATGGTGGTATTGCTCTGATAGTTGATGTGCCCAGCATGCTTAAGTATTACGCCAAAAGATAACGGGACAAACCGTTCATGACTGTAAAAGTTCTCGTGGTAGACGACTCGGCGTTTTTCAGACGCCGGGTAACTGAGATTTTAGAAGACAATACCAACATTAAAGTGATTGGTAGTGCGAATAATGGCGAAGAAGCGGTAGAACAAAGCCGAACCCTTAAGCCGGACGTTATTACCATGGACATTGAAATGCCGGTAATGAACGGCATTGATGCTGTAAAAGCCATTATGAGCAGCAATCCTTGTCCTATTTTGATGTTCAGCTCGCTGACTCATGAGGGGGCGACAGCAACGCTGAACGCACTCGAGGCGGGAGCTGCGGACTTTCTGCCGAAGAAGTTTGAAGATATCGCCCGTAACCGCGACGAGGCAGTAAAAACTCTACAGGATCGCGTTATAGCGATTGCTAGGCAGCTGGTAAGCCGAACGTCTGCGCGGCCATCAACACCGCCGCCTGTTGCGAAGCAACCCGAACGTCCGTCAGAGCCCACTACAGCGCTGGATCGTATTCGGCAACGTAATAATGAGCTGCAAAGTCAGCGCGAAAGTGATGCGCGTACAGCGACATCGGCTGGTGCATTAACAATAAACCGGGCTTATCAATTACTGGCGATAGGAACCTCAACCGGTGGCCCTGTCGCATTGCAAAAAATACTCACCCAATTGCCCGGCAATTTTCCTTACCCTATTGTTATGGTTCAACATATGCCTGCGGCTTTTACCAAGGCCTTTTCACAGCGTCTGGATGGTCTGTGTCAGGTGCATGTTAAAGAAGCCGAAGACGGTGATGTGCTAAAAGCCGGAACCGCGTATTTAGCGCCAGGTGGCAAACAGATGATGGTTGAAGGCCGCCCGGGTAGCGCAAGACTAAGAATAAAAGATGACACTAGCGGGCGCATTACTTATAAGCCGAGTGTCGATTTAACCTTTGCCAGCTTATCGAAAACCTATATGGGCAAAGTGCTGGGCGTGATTTTAACCGGCATGGGAGCAGACGGGCGTGATGGCTCACGTATGCTGAAAGACCAGGGCGCGACTATCTGGGCTCAGGATCAGGCTAGCTGTGTTGTGTACGGAATGCCACAAGCGGTTGCTCAGGCGGGCATTTCAACCCGTAGTATTAGCCTTGAAGGAATGGCCAAGGCTATTATGAAAGAAGTCGGTTACAGCGGCTTATAGCAGGATGAGTGAATGATCGTATGGACGGTAGCTAATCAAAAAGGCGGGGTCGGCAAGACCACCACAACCGTTGCGCTGGCAGGCCTATTGGCTGAACAGGGTAAGCGAGTCCTTTGTATTGATACTGACCCCCATGCGTCATTAACCTACTATTTTGGGATTGATTCAGAATCGCTGGAGTCCGGCTCTTTTGATGTCTTCAGTGCTGGTAAAGCTGTAAGTGCAGATTTGATGCGCCGCAGTATTTTGCCTACCCAGTTTAAGCATCTGAGCGTTATGCCTGCCACTATGGCACTGGCGACGCTGGATCGTAAACTCGGCACTCAGGATGGTATGGGGCTGGTCTTAAAACGTGGACTGGCAATGGTCGCTGATGATTTCGACTATGTTCTTATTGATGTGCCGCCGGTGCTGGGGGTTCTTATGGTCAACGCCCTTGCCTGTTGCCAGAGAGTATTGATTCCAGTTCAAACTGAGTTTTTAGCGCTCAAAGGGCTAGAGCGCATGATGCGAACCTTAACGTTAATACATAAGTCTCGCGGTGAGAATTACTCGTATACCATTATTCCGACGCTTTATGACAAGCGGACCAATGCGTCTTTACAAACCTATAAGAAACTTATTGCACGCTATGGTCGCTCGGTCTGGAATGGCATGATCCCAATAGACACGAAATTCCGCGATGCCTCTAATGAGCAGCTAACGCCTTCTGCTTATGCACCGAAATCGCGAGGGGTGTTGGCTTACCAGTCACTATTAACTAATTTGAAGCAGCTGGAAGAGCGTTGATTTATGACGACTAAACGCGATAACAGTGAAGCCGCAATGGCAGAATACCTCAACGCTTTACTGCTTGAGGAAGAAACGGTTGAGTTTGACAATGAACCGGTTAAACGGCTGTTAGAGCAAGCGGCACCTAAAATTCAGGCGGTTGCTGAGGAAGAAACGGTTAGCTTAAACCGCGAACAGGATTTATTACCTTTAGTTTCTGCAAAAGCGGACGATAGCTATAAAGAACCAGAGGTTGAAACGGTTACGGAAACAGAAGTTGAAACAGAAACTGTTGACTTGACAACCACTGAGACAGACATTGATACGGAAGTACATACTGACACCGAAACGGAAGTGGAAACTGAAGTTTTTGAGGTTTCTGAGCCTCCACCGGAGCCACTTTCCGATGCTATGTCAGAGTATATGGAACAGGACTTTCAGGCATTATTTTTTAAAGTGGCGGGCTTAACCCTGGCCGTGCCGTTAAAAAGTCTGGGGGGCATCCATCAACTGGGCAAAATTAGTCCGCTGATGGGAAAGCCGAAATGGTTCCGCGGTATTATGACCGAGCGTGACAATAAACTGCAGGTGGTTGATACGGCTCGTTGGGTCATGCCGGAAAAATGTACGCCGGAGCTGGAAGAGAGTTTAGATTATCAGTACTTAATTACTTTGAATGACAGCCCATGGGGACTGTTGTGTGAAGAATTAGTGACCAGTGAACCTTTGCAGCCGCAATCGATTCAGTGGCGTAAGGAAACAAATAATAAGCGACCCTGGCTTGCCGGGGTTGTCCGTGACAGAATGTGTGCATTGCTGGATGTTAACGCATTGATTACACTTCTGGATAAAGGTCTGGGACATATCCAGCAAGATTAATAACGCATGGCGGAGTAAGAGATGAGTAAAGACAATCGCGCTATCAAGAATGAAACTGACGTTGATGGGAATGACGAAGTTCTGCAGTGGGTAACTTTCCAGCTGGAACAGGAAACTTACGGTATCAATGTAATGCAGGTTCAGGAAGTGCTGCGCTATAGCGAAATTGCTCCTGTACCCGGTGCACCCAGTTACGTATTAGGTATTATCAATTTGCGCGGTAACGTGGTTACAGTCATTGATACGCGCCTGCGCTTTGGTTTGCAGACGACCGAAGTCACAGACAATTCACGTATTGTGATCATTGAGTCTGAACAGCAGGTTATTGGCATACTGGTCGATAGCGTTGCCGAGGTGGTTTATCTGAAAACCTCGGAAATTGATAGCGCTCCGAATGTGGGTACTGACGAGAGTGCTCGCTTTATTCAGGGGGTAAGTAACCGAGATGACGAACTCTTGATTCTGGTTGACCTGGATAAAATGCTCACCGATGAAGAGTGGGATGAAATTTCCCGTCTGAGCTAAATGATGACGAACTGGTTATTTGCTATTTCAGCGCTGGCTCTTGGGCTGGCGCTTATTGCTTTAGTCGCGGTGGTTATTACCTCGCGGCGGCAAGCTGAGCTTATTGAACGTCAGCAGCAGCGCTTGCTCATGCTGACCGAAACTGCCAGTGAAGTGTTGTCCTTACGTGAGCAGTTCAAACAGCAACCCTCTGAAGCACCCTCGAAGACTGATTTTGCTCAGCAGCAGGTGGTTGCTCAGTTGCAGCAGCAAGTCGCGCAGCTAAACGAAGAGCAACAGCAGTTACAGCAAAGGTTGCAAGAAGTTGCGGAGCAGGATCCGGGTAGTAAGCTTTATCAGCGCGCTGCTAAGTTAGTGGCGAGCGGAGCCAGTGTTGAAGAGCTGATGCAGGAATGTGACCTGCCGCAGGCTGAGGCTGAGTTATTAACCTCGTTGCATAAGAAAGGCGCATAAAGCGGCCTAACCCTCTTCCCATTGTCTTGGGAATTTGCCATCCAGTAAGTACGCGAAAGCGATAATTTCTGCAATAATAATGTACAGCTCGCGTGGAATTTCATCGCCGACATTCAGTTTGGCCAGCGAATCGGACAGCAAAGGATCTTCATGGACTAAAACGCCATGCTCTTTTGCAACGGCAATAATTTCTTCAGCAAGTTCGTCAAACCCCCGGGCTATGACTTTGGGCGCATTAAAACCGTCGTAAGACAAACCTATCGCTTGTTTTTCTTTCTTGTCACTCATACTGTCACCCGAATAATACCGCTATGCTGCTGCGCCAGGTTGTCCGGAATTTTGCCTTGCTGAACCCGAAGTTTAACGCTGTTAACCTCCAGTTCGGCAAGTCTTTTTTCAAGCTTTTCGACATTACTCTCAACCACCTTTTGCGCCGCTTTCGTTTCGGTATAGAAGTCAACCGATGACCCTTGTGGATGGTAGCGACCTTTAACCAGCAAAGGTCCGGTACTTTCCAGTTCAAAGCGTAGGGTAAATAACCATAAGGTTCGGCCACCTTCTCCTTTATTGTTACTTTCGCGTTCACTGCGAATAAGCAGTTCATGCTGCTGTGGCTTCTGCGTATCAGCGGGTAACAGAATGTAATATTCCGGTTGTTGAGGAGGAGAGTCCTGTAACCTTGCCTGACTGCTCTGCGCTGAGTTAAGAATACCGGTAAAGAGCTGTAATAGTCGCTGCAACTGTTGCTGCGGTAATTGTTGCAACAGGGAATTAATGCGCTCGCGCACTTCGCCTGCATTTTCTGGGCCAGGGTTAAGCACCTGCTGAATAAAGGCCTGAGTAAACTGATTTGGTGAGGTTCTCGCTGCTGAACTATTGCTGGTCGTTTCCGGTTGCTGCTGCATTGCCAGCCCCAGCAGCGTCATTAGCATTTGCCCTAAACCTCCCATTTGCTGGCTGGGTTGAGCGCTGACCGGGCGCGCCGCAAACCAGTCGCTGACCCAGCTCTGCAAGGCCTGGGGGCGCTGCATGGAATCCGCTGTTGGCATTTGCTGAAGTACTCTGACTAAAAGCTGTTGTAAGGCCTTAGGTGGCGACTGCAAGGCTTCTCTTGCTGCTTCTGCTGATAATCGCGCCGTTGGCTGCTGAACGCTTTCAGTCGTGCTTGTCGATGAGGGCGAAGGCCGCAGGCTTTCTGGTATAAAGTTCTGCAATGCCTGTTGAAATTGTTTGGGTGTTATTTGCTGAGCCTGTTTTATTGCTAATCCGGTAGCCGTTGGTATCGACACTTTTTGCGTTGGTGAGGGCTGGGCAGCGGCGTTTGGCTGACTCACTGGCTGGTTAATGGGTTGAGCGCCTGGCTTTGATGTTACCGGCTGTTGCGGTGTCGGTTGCACCGTAGCAACCCGACCTTGCTCAACAAAGGCTTTAACCAGTTTGGGCGGCAGTTGAGTTATCGGCACCTCTGCAACAGCCACAGGCTTTGTTGCACCAGTGCTAAGAGCTACACGAACTATCGGCTGTTTAGGATCTGGCTGAGTTATTGTCAGTTGCAATTTCGTTGGCGCCGTTAATGGCGGCTGAATATTTTTGGGTGGGTTAGGCCATTGCCAGTTGTTACCCTGAATACGAGCTGGTTGCTGGCCTTTCGCTGGCTCAAAAGTTACCGGTAAACTGATCTGGACCAATAATTGAGCGAGTAACCGAGTTGTATTTGCCTGATTCAGCAGGCCAGCGTTAATCGAAGGCGTTGGAATATTACCCTGTTGCGGAGCCTGAGTTGCGGCTGCGGTTGCGCTGCCATTAGAGGCGGAGCCACTGAAAATACGCATTAGACTGGACAATTGCTGCTGTTCGGCACGAGCTAAGGTTCGTTCCGGAGAGGCCATCATTTGTTGTAACAGTTGCTTAATATCAGCCATGCGCTTTACCTAATTTTTATGGTAGAATCTTGGGCATTTGCGTCAGCTTACCAGTAAGGTTCCGGTTGTAAAATCCGCATGACACAAGTTGCTTCCACCAACAGCCCACTATTGCACGCAGAGCAGCTAAGCTCAATCCGTGGAGGGCGGGTATTATTTGAAAATCTCGACTTTTCAGTGAGCGCGGGTCAGTTATGGCAGGTTAGCGGGCCTAATGGTGCCGGAAAATCGTCGTTACTGCGAATTCTTACCGGATTGCTGGAGCCCTCCGACGGTGTTGTTTCTTTTGACGGTCAGCCGCTGAATCAGAACTGGTCGGAATACTGTCAGCAGTTACTGTTTATTGGCCACAAAGCCGCGGTTAAAGGCGAGCTAAGTGCGCTGGAAAACTTTCACTGGCAGCAACAGTTATCCTCGGTGCAAGACGTGGATGCCTGGGATTTGCTCGAGAAGCTCGGACTGCTGGGGTTAGAAGATGAATTAACCACGCGACTGTCTGCAGGCCAGCAACGACGAGTTGCATTAACTCGATTATGGGCGACGCAGGCTTCGCTATGGATATTAGACGAGCCCTTTACCGCTTTGGATGTACAGGGAATAGCTTTATTACAACAACGCTTTGTCGAGCACTTAGATGCAGGCGGCACCATTATTTTTACCTCGCATCAGTCGCTGACTTTGTCAGGTTTAACGCCCGAAAAACTGTCTCTGGAATACCGGGGTGAGGTGCTATGAGTCAGCTTTCGAATAGACAAACCTGGTTAACCCTGCTGAAGCGGGACTTGCGAATAGCCGCAAGGCGACGCAGCGATGCCTTAAACCCTCTGCTCTTTTTATTAATGGTCGTGACGTTGTTTCCGCTAGGCATTGGTCCCGGTCCTGATATTCTGGCTCGTATTGCCCCCGGAATTATTTGGGTAGCCGCTTTACTCGCCAGTTTGTTGGGGCTTGAACGCTTGTTTCGCGATGATTTCCAGGACGGCACCCTGGAACAGCTGTGTTTATTGCCTCAGCCTCTGGCCTTTACGGTTACGGCGAAAATGATGGCGCACTGGCTGTTAAGTGGATTACCGCTGGTTATTCTGTCACCCGTTCTGGCTTTGCTGTTGAGTTTACCGTTGCAGGGGTGGTGGGCACTGGCGTTAACTTTGTTGCTGGGAACTCCGGCATTAAGTGCGTTGGGAGCTATTGGTGCAGCGTTAACTTTGCAGGTTCAGCGCGGAAGTTCGCTGGTCAGTTTAATTTTAATTCCGCTTTTTATTCCCTTATTGATATTTGCCACGGCGGCAGTCGAAAATGCCTCAATGGGGCTTGCAGTTCATGGTCAGTTAGCGATACTGGCGGCAATTTCAGTTTTAACCGTAACATTGGCTCCGCTGGCTGTAGCAGCTGGCATTAGAATGAGTGTGAATTGATATGTGGCGATGGTTACATCCGTACGCAAAACCCGAAGCAACTTATAACCTGTTGCAAAAGCTGCTGCCATGGTTTGTGGCATTAACACTTGTAACTCTTATTACCGGCGTAATTTGGGGGCTGGCATTTGCTCCAGGAGATTATCAGCAAGGTGACAGTTACCGAATTATTTTCCTGCATGTGCCTGCAGCGATTTTTTCTATGGGCGCTTATATGGGTATGGCCATCATGGGAGGCATTGCACTCATCTGGCAGATTAAGACCGCAGAGTGGGCTATTCCGGCAATTGCGCCTGTTGGTGCGGCACTTACCGTTGTTGCCTTGTTAACCGGGGCCATTTGGGGGAAACCCATGTGGGGAACCTGGTGGGTATGGGATGCACGGCTGACCTCTGAACTGATTTTGTTGTTTCTTTATGTCGGCGTTATGGCCTTGTATTTTGCTTTCGATGACGCCAGAACCGGTGCCAAGGCTGCGGCTATTTTATCTTTAGTGGGTGTTATCAATTTGCCCATCATCCATTTTTCGGTGGAATGGTGGAACACTCTGCACCAGGGCGCAACCATTACCAAGTTTGAGCGGCCTTCAATAGCCGCCAGTATGTTAATTCCGTTATTAATCTGCTTGGCCGGTTTCGCGTTTTTAACCGTATCCTTGGTGATGATGCGGTTAAAAAATGAGATACTAAGACACGAATTACACCGCGCCTGGGCACAGCAACGACTGGAGCAAGACTAATGGTTTTTGACAGTTTTACTGACTTCGTCGCTATGGGTGGGTACGGACTTTATGTCTGGTTGTCATTCTTTTTAAGTTTTGTTGTTCTTGCCGGAGTTGCGTTAGAAACTTTACTGGCAAAACGACAGTTGGTTAAGAAAAGCCGGCAGTTACAACAGCGTCAACAGCGCTTAGCCAGACGCACAGCCAGCCGTGCAGCAGTAGGAGACGGTAATGAACCCAAGACGTAAACAACGCTTAACCTGGGTCGCTATTTTAGTGATTGGGGTTTCGGTAGCAACGGGACTGATGCTGTATGCATTGAGCCAAAGTATCGATCTGTTTTATACACCGACGGAACTGGTTGAAGGCAAGGGCAAGGATAAACAGAAACCTCAGGTTGGCCAGCGGATGCGAGTTGGCGGTATGGTGGTTGAAGGTTCGGTAGAGCGTGACCGCGAAACTTTAGAAGTTTCCTTTAAAATTACAGACATTGGCCCTGAAGTCACTGTGTTGTATCAGGGAATTTTGCCGGATTTATTTCGCGAGGGACAAGGTATTGTCGCTCAGGGGGAACTGATTGAACCAACCGTGTTAAAAGCCAGTGAAGTTTTGGCTAAGCACGACGAAGAATATATGCCGCCGGAACTGGCAGAGCAGATGAAAGGCATCAAACATGTAAACCCAAACACGGTTGAAGAAGGTGATGGGCAATGATTGCTGAAGCAGGACATCTTGCCATAGCCATTGCGCTGGCTTTTTCTGTATTACTGGCGGTTTATCCTTTATGGGGAGCGGCGAAAGGGAACGGCGGCATGATGGCTTTAGCCCGGCCGTTTGCCTATGGCCAGTTTTTCTTTACCGCTATCGCTTTTGCTTTATTAGTCTGGGGCTTTGTCAGTAACGACTTTAGTATTGCTTATGTTGCGGCAAACTCGAATAGTCAGCTACCGGTTGCGTATCGGGTTACCGCGGTGTGGGGCTCACATGAGGGCTCTTTTCTTCTCTGGATGCTAATGCAGGCAGGCTGGATAGCCGCAGTCGCGATATTTTCCCGCTCAATGCCATTGCCGATGATAGCCCGGGTGCTTGCCATTCTGGGGCTGGTAAGCATTGGCTTCTATTTGTTTATGCTAACGGTTTCGAACCCCTTTGATCCCAGTTTGCCTCTCATTCCTGTTGACGGTCGCGATCTCAATCCGCTGCTGCAAGACCCGGGAATGATCATTCATCCGCCATTGCTGTATATGGGCTACGTCGGTTTCTCTGTTGCTTTTGCTTTTGCTATTGCCGCTTTAATGTCAGGCAAGCTTGATGCAGCCTGGGCTCGTTGGTCTCGTCCCTGGACTCTCGCGGCATGGATTTTTCTGACACTGGGTATTGCCATTGGTAGCTGGTGGGCATATTACGAACTTGGCTGGGGTGGCTGGTGGTTCTGGGACCCAGTTGAAAATGCGAGCTTTATGCCATGGCTGGTAGGAACGGCATTACTGCACTCCCTTGCCGTAACTGAAAAACGTGGCAGCTTTAAGTCCTGGACGGTATTGCTGGCTATATCCGCTTTCAGTTTGAGCTTATTAGGCACCTTTTTGGTACGTTCCGGCGTTTTAGTGTCAGTGCATGCGTTTGCAACCGACCCCGCCCGAGGCTTGTTTATTCTGATACTGCTGGGGCTGGTTGTCGGCGGTTCGCTTATTCTTTACGGCCTGCGCGCCGGAAAGATGCAAAGTTACAGCCGTTATGAACTGCTTTCACGAGAAGTGATGCTGCTGGGTAACAATGTCTTGTTAATGGCGGCTATGATAGTTGTGTTTCTGGGCACCATGCTACCTCTGGTTCATAAAGAAATTGGTCTGGGTACCATTTCTATTGGGGCACCTTTCTTTAATGAGCTGTATAGCTGGCTGGTTATTCCATTTGCATTAATGCTGGGTCTTGGACCCTTAATGCGCTGGCGCAGACAAGCTATGCAACCACTTCTGAAACCGCTGGCCTTAGCACTTTCTTTGGCGCTGATTCTGGCCTACACGCTGCCGAAGATTTGGGCCGACGAATTACCCGCGTTGGTGGTTATTGCGCTGTTTCTGGCGTTCTGGGTGGCTCTGGCTACACTGACCGAAGTCCAGCAAACGGTAAAACAACGCAAGCAGGGTTGGGCCGGGCTGACCAAAATTTCCGGTAGTCATTGGGGAATGGTTCTGGGGCATTTAGGTTTTGCCGTAACGCTTATCGGCATCACCCTGGTTTCAAACTATGAGCAGGAGCGCGATATTGCGCTTGCGCCGGGGCAATCGGTTGATGTTATCGGTTATAACGTCGTGTTCGAAAGCCTGCAGCATAGGGAAGGACCTAACTACGATGCCGATCAGGGAGTATTTACTGTCTACAAAGACGGGCAGGAAGTAACGCAGTTAACCAGCGAGAAACGTTTTTATCGGGTACAGCGTACCAGCATGACCGAAGTTGGGCTCGATGCGAGTTTGTTACGCGATATCTATATTGCCATGGGCGAACCTCTGGATGATGAAACCTGGGCCATTCGTTTCTATATCAAGCCCTTTGTCCGATGGGTTTGGCTGGGCGCTATTATCATGGCAATAGGTGGCGCTATGGCATTTGCTGATAAACGTTATCGTAAGCGTGGCATAAAGGAGATGGCCAATGACTAAGTTTCGCTGGTTTATCTTATTTGGTCCGCTGGTTTTATTCATCGGCTTGGTGGGCTTTTTACTTAAAGGCCTTGGAAGCGACCCAACCGAGCTGAATTCGGCGTTAATTGATGAGCCGGTGCCACAGTTTGAAGTGAGTGATCTTTATGACACCGAGGTGACTTACGACCAGTCAGTGTTACACGAGGGCCCTTTGCTGCTTAACGTTTGGGCTACCTGGTGCCCAACCTGTCGCGCTGAGCACGAGTTTCTCAATGAGCTAGCCTCAAGAGGTGTACCAATTGTCGGCCTTAACTATAAAGACGACTCCCGGGAAAAAGCCGTTAACTGGCTAAATACACTGGGTGACCCTTACACGGTGAATTTATTTGACCCGCAGGGCGAGGTTGCGTTTGAATTTGGTGTTTACGGTGCCCCAGAAACCTATTTTATTGACCACAAGGGCGTGATTCGTTATCGCCATGTGGGTGACGTTAATGAACGCAACTGGTCGAATCAACTGCAAGGCATTTACCAGCAATTGCTGGAGGAGGCCGAATGATCCGTTCATTGCTATTAGCTTTTGTCGCAGCGTTTGTATTGACTTCCACGGCATCAGCAGAAAATGAGAACAATTACCAGTTTGACAGCGAACAACAGCGTGCAACCTACCAGCAGTTAACCAAGGAGTTACGTTGCCCCAAGTGCCAGAATCAAAATATTGCCGATTCTAATGCGCCTCTGGCAGAAGATATGCGTGATCGTAGCTATCAGATGTTAAAAGAGGGCAAGTCACGCGAAGAAATTATTCAGTTTATGGTCGCCCGCTATGGCGATTTTGTGCATTACCAGCCACCTTTTACAACGGCTACCAGTATTCTTTGGTGGGGCCCTTTACTGATAGTTGTTATTGGCATTGGTGTAGCCATTGGCTTGACTCGCAAGAAAAAAGCGGCGGTTGAATTAACACCACAAGAACGAGAGCGTTTACAGCAATTGAGGAAGTCGGGCGATGAGTAGTTTATGGTTACTAATGTTGTTGATGTTGCTCGTTGCAGTGGTGTTCGTATTTCTTGCTACAGGAAAGCAAAGACGTTATCAGAAACGTCAGGATGAAAATCAACGCTGGTACGAACAACGTTTGTCAGAGCTTAAAGAAGAGCGCTCTCAGCACGGGCTTCCGGAAGAAGATTATCAGCATGCAAAGCAGGAGCTGGATAAAACCTTTTTGAATGATAGTCAGGATGTTGAAGAAAGCGTTAACTGGCAAAGAGCACCTGTGATTGTGCCGGCGATACTTTTGGTGGTTATATCCTCAGGCCTTTATTGGGCATTTGGCAGTTGGCAGTTACAATTGCAGGCTGAAGATGCACGCGAGCAGTTACCTGAGCTGGGGAAAAGATTGTTGCAGCAACAAAACCAGCAAGCCAGCCGCGAAGACTTAAATACCTTTGCGTTGGGTTTACGGCAAAAGCTGATGCGGGAACCGGATGACGCGGTTGCCTGGTGGATTTATGCTGGGTTAATGGTTGATCTGGGAGCAGGTGAAGACGCCGATGAAGCTTTTCAGAAGGCTCTGGAACTTGAGCCTGACAGAGTGAACACCTTAGTCAGTTACAGCCGGTTTTTATTAATGTCCGGAACGGAAGGCGGGCAGCCTAAAGCGGCTCGTATGCTAGCTCATGCGCTGCAACAGGAACCCGACAATATCGAAGCTTTATCATTACTGGGTTTTGTGGCCTTCGAGCGTCAGGACTGGGAACAGGCTATTAATGCATGGCAATTATTAAAACAGCGTTTACCAGAAAATTCCAGTAGGTATCAGGCAGTTGTTAACGCGCTGGAAAATGCAAAGAGCCAGCAGGAAAAATCTGAAGTTGAGCTAAAGGTTACTGTTAAGCTAAGTGATGAAATGCGTCGTTACTTGCCTGCTGAAGGTACAGTTTTTGTTTACGTTACAGGCTCAGAACAGCCTATGCCTGCGGCGGTTGTCCGGCAGCCCGTGAGTGAGTTTCCTATGACTGTGACCTTGTCGAATAGTAATGCCATGTTACCGGATTATAAGTTGAGTGACCTTGACGAGTGGCTGGTGCATGCACGTATTTCGCAGGATGAAAAAATCGATCGCCAGATGGGTGATCTGGAAGCTGAGACTGTCGCTATACAAGCTGACGGTTCAACCGAATTAACTTTGACTTTATCGACCCGGATTGACGAATGAAAAAATATGGTTTTTTAATACTACTTTCCCTGTTTATGGTTGGGTGTTCATCGACACCTGAAGACCCTTATGCCGACCCACGTGACCCGTTTGAAGATTTTAACCGCGATATGTGGGAGTTTAACCGTGATGTTGATAAGGCGGTGTTAAAACCCGCCGCTGAAACCTATGAATATGTTCCTCAGCCAGTTCGCACATCTTTATACAACGCAGTCGAGAACCTAGATGAGCCCTCGTCATTTGTGAACAACCTACTGCAATGGAAAGTTGCCGATGCTGGCATTTCATTGGGGCGTTTTGTTGTCAACTCCACCGTGGGTTTAGTCGGTCTGTTCGATGTGGCAACTCCCATGGGTCTTACCAAGCGCGAAGAAAGTTTCGGTCAGACCTTAGCGGTCTGGGGCGTGCCGGAAGGCCCTTATTTGATGTTGCCGCTTTTGGGCCCAACCGTTGTCGTAGACCGGGGGGGCGACTATGCCGATGGTCAATATTTTCCATACCCCTTGTTAAGTTGGCCGGTAGATTTGGCTCGTTACGCCATAAAAGGGCTGGAACTGCGTCTGCGCTTGCGTGATCAGGAGCAAGTACTGGAAAACTCCCTGGACCCTTACTCTTTTGTTAAAGACGTTTATTATCAGCGCTGGCAGGATCAAGTGTTTGATGGTAACCCGCCGATTGAAGAAGAAAACTTTGATGACTTTGACGATGACTTCGACGAAGACTTCGATGATTACGACGAATGAGTCGACGAGTCTTATTGACGATTAACCATTCCTGAACAATGCTTAGGGCATGAGTCATAACTAAGAAGTGACAATGCCCCGAGCACACATCGCATTAATTGAAGACGATCCGGTATTTCAGTCTGTCGTCAGACAGTATCTGGTAAATAGCGGTTATGATGTGTGTTGTGCAGATAATGGCAAACAAGGTATTAAGCTTTGTCAGGAACAATGTCCGGATATTGTGCTGTGCGATTTAAAACTACCGGATATTGACGGCCTTGAAGTTATAGAACAACTGCTAAAAGCTTGCACACAAATTCCAATTATTGTTATTTCCGCCTCTGAAAAAATGTCCGATATCCGTGAGGCTGTCCGCCTTGGCGCCTGGGATTATCTGGTTAAACCTGTGCAGAGCCTTAGTGTGATTGAAAACGCGATAGAGAATTGCCTGCAACGTTACCAGTTGGAAGAAACCTACCTGCACGATGTGTGGGAGCTGGATGCTCATATTGATATTTTGTATCAGGACGACGTTATTGTTGGGCGGCTGGTTGATGAGTTATTGCCGGACGGACCATTAAACCTTAATGGCTACCAGTTTAACTGTTCTATTAATGACTCAGGAAAGTCTCCGCTATGGATTGATTACCGGCCTTTAACTGAGGGCAGGGTTTTAGTCATTATGGCTGCTGCGCAAAATGCAACGGAGCAGAACTTACTGCCTTTACTGGTATTGAAAACCCTTATTGATCCGCTTATCCGTCAGCATCTGTCAGGCCATGATAATACCTTGCTAGCGCCCGGGTTGTTATTAAAGCACTTGAACCACGAGCTTTGTCATTCACAGGTGAGAACCGCTTTTGATGCTTTGGTGGGTATTGTTGATACAGCAAAGCATAGTTGGTTATGGGCTCAGGCCGGAGATAAGTTTGAGCCCGAGCCAGGGGCAAAACCCGACTTAGCGTTAGGCATCTGGCAGCACGCCAACTTTCGAGAGCATCGCATAGAACATCTGCATAAGTTGCACTGCGGATACAAGAACACTGAGCTTATTGTGACTGCTGTGCCTCAAACTGTTTGATGGCTTTATCAAGGTATGGCAGTGACATATTCAGATTAATGGGTTGTGTAAATAGTGGGTAACCAATACCTGCCGCTAGTAAAGCCGGAACTTTCCACCAACCTTCGACCTCTACAATAAAGAAGAAAATAAGACAAATAGGCACCAATTTAGCCATATTACAAATGAGGCGGCGTGGCACCGGCATTTTTTCCTGTGCCATGGATAAAATCATAGCTCGCTGAGTAAAGCTGTAGTTAGACAGTTGCGGAATGTGACGCGAAGAAAAATATAAAGCCATAGTCAGTCTTTCATTTGAATTTTGTTAATTGGGTTGCATTATAACATGGGAAAAGGTTATAAACTTGCGCTTCTGAAGTGAACAGAATTTAAGGACAGCTGTTATGGTCAAAAAAGTCGTTATTCCAGTAGCCGGGCTCGGAACTCGAATGTTACCTGCTACCAAAGCCATTCCTAAAGAGATGTTGCCGTTGGTCGATCGCCCCCTTATTCAATACATTGTTGAGGAATGCGCCGCTGCAGGTTTGACCGATGTGATTCTGGTTACTCATTCCAGTAAAAACTCGATAGAAAATCACTTTGACACGAGTTTTGAGCTGGAGACGACTTTGGAGCAGCGGGTAAAGCGGCAACTGTTGGCTGAGGTGAAGGCCATTTGTCCTGAAAAAACTACAATTATGCATGTTCGTCAGGGTGTTGCAAAAGGCCTGGGGCATGCCGTTCTATGCGCGCGTCCATTAATCGGAGACGAGCCTTTTGCTGTCGTATTACCTGACGTTCTGGTTGATGACGCCAGTTGTAAGCTGAATCGCGATAACTTAGCTGAAATGGTGAAAAACTTTGAAGCAAGCGGGCATTCGCAAGTCATGGTCGAAAAAGTGCCGCAGCAAGACGTCAATAAGTATGGCATAGCCGATATTAATGGCGCGGAGTTGAGTCCGGGTGAACAGGCTGGTATTACTCAACTGGTTGAAAAGCCGTCAGTTGAAGATGCACCGTCAGATTTAGCCGTAGTTGGTCGCTATGTCTTTTCAGCTGATTTATGGTCGCTGTTGGAGAAAACACCGGTGGGTGCGGGCAATGAAATTCAGTTGACTGATGCCATGGCAATGCTGCTGGAAAAACAACCGGTTAATGCGTATTACATGAAAGGCAAGAGCCACGACTGTGGCAATAAGCTAGGGTACGCTCAGGCCTTTGTTGAACATGCTTTGCGACACCCGGATTTGGGCGCCGACATGAAAGCCTACATTCAGTCTCTGAAATAAAGGCCTTTTAACGGGACTGGTACTTAAGTATCAGTTCCGACAAAGTTTTTGCACAAGGCCCGGTTAGTTCTGCTTTGGGTAATACCATATACAAACTGCCTTTACGCGAACTGCTTCCCTCAACTTTTATTTTAGCGAGTCTGCCAGAATCTAAATCTTCCTGAGCGATGTAGCCCGGCAACCAGCAAAAACCTAATCCGTTACGAATGAGTCTGAGAGCTTCGTCAAAGTGGCTTACCGTCCAGCGTTGCTCGGCTTTTAACCAGCCTTCGTCTTCTACCGGCTGGCTGCCGGTATCCTGAATGACTATTTGCAAATATTGAGACAGCTCGTTTTGGTTAATAGGTTGTTCCAGCTTTGCCAACGGGTGTTCAGGGTGACAAACCAAATCCATACTGTACTGACCTATAGGTTCCCCTATAAAGCCACGTGGAATATGGTGAGAAATAACGACATCGGCAGCTTGTTCCTGAATTTGCTCCATCGTACCGGTAAGTACGGTATCGCTGATAACTAAGCGGCTGCCACGACTAAGCTGTTGGAATTCATCCAGCACGGGAACTAGCAGACTGCGGTCAAATACCATTTCTAACGCGAGTTTAACTTCCGGCTCCCAGCCTTGCTCGAGGTTATCAGCCAGCTGTTCTATTTCCTCAGTCAGGTTAGTTAACTGACGCGAACGGCGAAGCAAAACTTCACCCGCCGCGGTTAGGTGAGCTTTTCGGCCTCTGACTTCCAATAACTGTACACCTACCACTTGCTGCAGTTTGGCAACAGCGTGATTAAGCGAGGACTGGCTCTTGTTCAGGGCTTCAGCCGCGTGCGCGTAACCGCCACAGTCAACAACTGCCTGCAGGATACGCCATTGCTCAATGGTCGATTTCGGTCGGTAAACACTCATCTTGATTCCACTCCGGTGGGGCTAAACCCGAGCGGTAATCACTGCTCGAATCGGTGCCTGGTAACCTTCAATAGTCTTATTTGTGTCATTTGGATCAAGGAAGTCGGCTAACGACTCCCCGGTCATCCAATCTGTGCGCCGTTGTTCGTCTATTGAGGTAGTATTATGGTCAACCACAGAGATGTCTTTGAATCCTAACCGTTCTAACCAGACAGACAAGGCACTGGCGCTGGGCAAAAACCAGACGTTACGCATTTGCGCGTAACGCTCGCCAGGCATCATGACGGTGGTTTCATCACCTTCCACAACAATGGTTTCTAAAACCAGTTGACCGCCCGGACGGATTAAAGATTTCAGTTGCTGTAAAAACTCAACAGGTGAACGGCGATGATAAAGCACACCCATACTAAATACGGTGTCGAAGCTTTTAAGTTCCGGCATATGTTCAATACCAACCGGGAAAAAGTGTGCCCGTTGCTGCCACGATAAAGGCATTAACTGGCTAATGGCTCTGAATTGCATGAGAAAAAGCTCGCCCGGGTCAATTCCCCAAACTTGCTCGGCGCCTGCTTCCAGCATCCGCCATAAGTGGTACCCACTACCGCAGCCAACGTCCAGTACCTGACGGCCGCTTAAGTCATCTAAATGTGGTGCTACGCGTTGCCATTTCCAATCAGAGCGCCATTCTGTATCGATAAAAACGCCGAATAAATCAAAGGGGCCTTTACGCCAGGGTTGTAACTGCTGGAGCAGGCCGGTTAAGCGAGCCCTGTCGGCATCAGAGGCTTCATCGGCTTCGCCTATCTGCACGGTATCGGACAATTTAACGTGTTTTGCGGTCAAGTTTGGTAACTGTGTTAGAACCCGCTGCCAGCGTTTTAAGTTCCCGTGAGGGGTATTCTTAAAGGCCGTGAGTTGTGGTGCCAGAGTATCCAGCCACTGGCTGTGCGGACTTTGCACAAGTGCGCGAAGTTCTTTACTGAAATCAACCATAATATCCCTTATTTAACGGCCAGCATGGCGGCGAAGTTAAAGCACTGGAACCAGACCGAGCTGTGTTGAAAACCTGCTTTTTGAAAACGCTGTTGATGAGCCTGCAATGTATCAACTTTCATTACGTTTTCGATTGCTGCTCGTTTTTGGCTAATCTCAAGTTCACTGTAACCATTGGCTCGTTTAAAATTATGGTGCAGTTCAATGAGCAGATCATTCATAGATTCATCCGGATGGCGTACTTTTTCCGCGACTAATAGCGCGCCGCCTTTATTCATACCATTAAAAATGTTCTGTATAACCTCGTCTCTTTTATCTTGGCTAATAAATTGCAAAGTAAAGTTTAGTACCACCACTGACGCATTTTTAATTTCGGTTTCGGCGAGATCCTGACAGTGAAGTTCAACCGGGATTTGGCTTTTAAAGCCATCCAGGTGCAGTTGCGCACGCTCTATCATAGGTTGAGAGTTGTCTATTCCAATAATTTTGCAGTTTTCTGTCTGCTCGCACCCTTTACGTATAGCAAGGGTCGCTGCGCCCAATGAACAACCTAGATCGTACAAGCGACTATTAGGCTGAACATAGCGGCTAACAATTTGTGGCAAGGTCTGTAAGATACTGGAGTAGCCCGGAACCGAGCGGTTAATCATGTCAGGAAATACTTCGACAACCTGTTGGTCAAAACAGAAGTCAGAGATGCTGGGCAAAGGCTTTGAAAATATCGTGTCATGTTGCGTCATAGAAGCTACTTTTATTCGATAAAGAATTCAGATTAATAGGCATTTTACCGATAAATGCTACTGACGCACAGGCAATATTCGACTAAAATCCGCGCTATTGCTGCGGAGGGTAAAATATTGAAACGAGCTTTAGGTGTAGTAAGTGCTATTTTTGTCACTTTTACTACAACCGTCTTTAATAGTCATGCAGGCCAATCTGATAACTGGACCCAAGCCTATGAAGAGGTGCGTATAGGTGTGCCCGATCAGATGGAGCCTTTGGTATCAATAAAAGACGGTAAAGCTATAGGGCTCGATGTTGATTTAATTAAAAAGTTTACCCAGGACATTTCGGCAAAAATAGTCTGGAAGCCCTGCGGCCATTGGCGTGACTGCCTTGAGGCGATAAAAAACAAAGAGATTGATGTACTGACCAGCGTTTCTTACTCCGTTGAACGAAATCAGTTTATGGATTTTACCCAAAGTTACTGGTCGACGCCCTGGGCTGTAGCTTCCATGAATACCACTCAACTGAGCAGCGGCAGTCTGAATCTGGAGCAGTTAACCGATAGCAAAATTGGTGTGGTCGAAGGTTACAACATTGTGCCGCAGCTGGCGCAGCTTCGCAGCGTTCAAACCGTTGAAGTGGACGGCATACGTGAAGGTGTGAATTTGTTGCGTAATAATGCGGTTGATTATTATGTTGATAGCCTGCCGTTGTTGGTTCATGAGTTGCAGGAACGGCCGCTGCCGGGCTCCGAGCTTTCTGTTATTGATGATGCGCAGGGCGAAGAGCTTTACCTGGCGGTGAGAGATGACTGGCAACCTATAGTCATGGCTTTAAATCATGGCATTGACAGTGTCACTGAAAGTGAGCGTAATGAACTAAAAAATAAATGGTACGGTTTTCAGTTAGAGCAGGGCTGGAGCAATAAAGAGTTACTTGATATTGCCATGAAAGTTGGCTCTGTCGTTTTACTCATTATTGTTGGCTTTGCTATCTGGAACAGTCGATTACGCCGGGAAATTAAATTGCGTAAAGCAGCGGAAAGACGTATTCGGCATATTGCAACGCACGATGAATTGACTGGATTGCCGAACCGAAACTTAATGCAGGATCGTCTGGAGCAAACCATCAGTCAGAATGAAAGAACGGGAAAACCCTTTGCTGTACTTTTTCTAGACCTCGATGGATTTAAGAAAATAAATGACGAGTTTGGGCACAGTTATGGCGATGAGCTCTTAATTCAGGCTGCACACCGAATGGGCACTTTATTAAGGCGTTCAGATACGGTATGCCGTCATGGTGGTGATGAATTCGTTATCCTGCTGCCAACAGCGAACAGTGTCGGTTCATCACTGGCAGTGTCTCGTAAATTGGTTGTGCAGTTGGCCAAGCCTTATAAAGTGAAAAAGCAACAGTTGGAAATTAGTGTATCCATTGGCGTTGCTATTTACCCTAAGAACGGTACCAATACTGACGATTTGCTTCGCTCTGCGGACAAGGCTATGTACCGGGCAAAAGCCGCTGGTAAAAATGATGTGCGTCTGGCTGGCGACGACGGATGACATTCGTCGTCAGTCCGCTATAATGTTGCGCTTCGTAAAAACATTCATTGCAACAGCTAGCAGGATAAACGCGCATGCGAACTCATTACTGTGGACAAATAAATGCTGAATTAGCGGGACAAGAAGTCACGTTATGTGGTTGGGTAAATAAACGCCGGGACTTAGGCGGCTTAATTTTCATCGATTTGCGCGACCGTGAAGGGCTGTTGCAGGTTGTTTTTGACCCGGACCAAAAAGCGTTATTTGAGACAGCAAACAGCCTGCGTCAGGAATTCTGCGTGCGCTTAAGCGGTAAAGTTAACCGTCGGCCGGAAAGTCAGGTAAACAAAAACATGGCAACCGGCGAAGTTGAACTGTTGGCCACTGACTTAGAAATATTCAGTCGCTCTGAACCGCTGCCTATTGATTTTAATCAGCAGGTAAGCGAAGAAGCACGACTGCGTTATCGTTATCTTGATTTGCGTCGTCCACAAATGAACGAAAAACTGCAGTTCCGGGCTAAAGTAACCAGCGCAGTACGTCGCTTTTTTGATGACAACGGCTTCTTAGATATAGAAACGCCAATGTTAACGCGAGCAACGCCGGAAGGCGCGCGCGACTATCTGGTGCCAAGCCGTACTCATAAAGGACGCTTTTTCGCGCTGCCACAAAGCCCTCAGTTGTTTAAACAGCTGCTGATGATGTCTGGTTTTGATCGCTACTATCAAATTGTTAAATGCTTCCGCGACGAAGATTTACGCGCTGACCGCCAACCTGAATTCACTCAGATAGATATCGAAACCTCGTTTATGAGCGCTGAGCAGGTCATGGAAATTACCGAGCAAATGGCTCGTGACCTCTTCAAGCAACTACTTGATGTGGACTTAGGTGAATTCCCGAGCATGACCTGGCACGAAGCCATGCGCCGTTTTGGTAGTGACAAACCCGACCTGCGTAACCCATTAGAGCTGGTTGATGTTGCTGATGTTTTAAAAGACGTTGAGTTTAAAGTCTTTTCTGGGCCGGCGAATGACGAAGAAGGCCGTGTTGCTGCTATCCGTTTACCGGGGCAGGCTGAAAACGTTTCACGCAAGATGATTGACGAATACACACAATTTGTCGGCATTTATGGCGCGAAAGGTTTGGCCTGGATTAAAGTAAACGACCGCAGTGCAGGCCGGGAAGGCTTGCAGTCACCTGTTCTTAAGTTCCTGCCGGACGAAGTGATTGAGCCGTTGCTTGAGCGTATGCAGGCAGAAACGGGTGATGTGCTGTTCTTCGGTTCCGATAAGTCGCATGTGGTTGCAGAAGCACTGGGCGCTTTACGTCTGAAGTTAGGTAAAGACTTTGAACTGGTCAGTAACGAATGGAAACCGCTATGGGTTGTAGACTTCCCAATGTTCGAAGTTGCAGACGACGGCAGTCTGGCCGCGTTACACCACCCGTTCACCGCACCGGTCAATGTGACTCCTGAGGAGCTAAAAGCTAACCCGGCAGCCGCTATTTCAAACGCCTACGATATGGTGTTGAATGGTGTTGAGTTAGGTGGTGGTTCGGTTCGTATCCACGAAAACGCAATGCAGCAAGCGGTGTTTGAAGTGTTAGGTATTGAAAAAGACGAAGCGCAGGAAAAATTTGGCTTCCTGTTAGAAGCGTTAAAATACGGTACGCCACCGCATGCGGGCTTGGCTTTTGGTTTAGACCGTCTGGTGATGTTGATGGTTGGCGCAAGCTCCATTCGTGACGTTATTGCCTTCCCGAAAACAACCACCGCGGCTTGTGTTCTGACCGATGCGCCTGGCGCAGCGAACCCGGCAGCATTGCAAGAGCTGGGCGTAAAAAGTATTGTGAAGGAAGACGAGTAATCAACAGAGGTGACATATGGCTGGTCATTCCAAATGGTCTAATATTAAGCACCGAAAAGCCGCGCAGGACGCTAAGCGCGGCAAAATTTTTACCAAGTTAATTCGTGAAATAACGGTCTCTGCCCGCGAAGGCGGCGGGGACCCTGAAACCAACCCGCGTTTACGTGCGGCTATCGATAAAGCCTTATCCAATAATATGAAGCGCGACACCATAGATACTGCGGTCAAACGCGGTTCGGGTGATCTTGAAGGCGATAACGTTGATGAGCTGACTTATGAAGGCTATGGTCCCAGCGGTGTGGCTGTCCTGCTGGAATGCATGACCGATAACCGAAATCGGACGGTGTCAGATGTTCGCCACGCGTTCAGTAAGTTAGGCGGTAACTTAGGTACCGACGGCTCTGTTGCCTACTTATTTAATAAGAAGGGCGTTATTAGCTATTCTGACGGTGTGACCGAAGAACAGGTTATGGAACCGGCGCTGGAAGCCGGGGCGGAAGATATCCTCGCTTACGATGAAGGGAGTATCGATGTCATTACATCACCGGAGAATTTCGGCGCAGTTAAAGATGCTCTGGATGCAAAAGGGTTGGAAGCCAGCAACGCTGAAGTGACTCAGGTTCCTGACACCCGCGTTGATTTGGATGAGGAATCCGCACGAACCTTTTTAAAACTGCTGGATGCGCTGGAAGACTTAGACGACGTGCAAAACGTTTATCACAATGCCGATATCTCTGATGAGATCATTGCGCGACTGGACGACTAAGTGGCGATTATTCTGGGTATCGACCCGGGTTCGAGACTGACCGGCTACGGCGTTATAGAGCAGCGAGGGCGGCAACTGAATTACCTTGGTAGTGGTTGTATCAAGGTTATTGGTACCACTAAAGAGCCTTTAACTCTGGCGGAAAAGCTGCGTCGCATTCATGACAGCGTCAGTGAACTCATTACTCAGTTTAAGCCGAACGAATTCGCGATAGAACAAGTGTTCATGGCAAAAAACCCGGATTCCGCTTTAAAGCTTGGGCAGGCTCGAGGGGCTGCGATAGTAGCTGCCGCACGTGCAGAGCTTCCGGTAGCGGAGTATTCAGCGCGACAAATTAAACAGTCTGTGGTGGGTAACGGTGGTGCAGAGAAGTCTCAGGTTCAGCATATGGTAATGGCGTTACTGAATCTGCAGCGTTGCCCTCAGGAAGATGCCGCAGATGCACTCGCCGTTGCCTTATGTCATGCTCACAGTTCACAAAACCTGATTAAAATGGCAGGCGCCGCGCGTAAAACTGTGCGAGGGCGTTTGCGTTAACGGAGTAAAAAAGTGATAGGTCATATTCAGGGCGTACTTACCAGCAAGCAACCACCGGAAGTGGTATTAGATGTACAGGGCATTGGTTATGAAATTCAGTTGCCAATGACCTGCTTCTATCAATTGCCGCCGGTGGGCGAAACCATAAAATTAATCACACATTTTGTGGTGCGCGAAGATGCACAGCTATTGTATGGTTTTATTTCTGCTTCAGAACGTTCGCTGTTCCGGCTACTACTGAAAACTCAGGGAGTTGGCCCGAAACTGGCTTTGGCCATTTTATCCGGCATGTCAGCAGATGAGTTTGTCATGGCTGTGAACCAAAACGATGTTACTCGTTTGGTGAAATTGCCAGGTGTGGGCAAAAAGACCGCCGAACGTCTGGTTATAGAAATGCGTGACCGACTCAAGGACTGGCAGCCGTCTACGCCATTTACTGATCGCGCACCGCTGGATAGCCAGGGTATGGATGCAGGAGAACATCCGGCCGATGCAAGAACTGATGCCATTAGCGCCTTGCAGTCACTTGGGTACAAAGAAAATCAAGCTGAAAAAGCCCTGCAAAAAGTGTACTCTGCAGAACATAACAGTGAGACCTTGATTCGACTGGCGCTAAAGCAGCTGTCGTAAGGAAGCCCCATGATAGAAGCCGATCAAATACCTACTCAACGGCTCATTGAACCCGACGTACAGGGTGAAGATGAGGCTGTTGATCGTGCCATACGGCCTAAAACTCTGGCGGATTATACTGGACAGAAGCATGTCGTTGAACAGATGGGGATTTTCATTGAGGCCGCGCGCAAACGTCAGGAAGCCCTGGATCATCTTTTAATTTTTGGTCCTCCGGGGTTGGGTAAAACGACGCTGGCGAACATTGTGGCGAACGAGCTGGATGTGAGTATTAAAACAACCTCCGGTCCGGTTCTGGAAAAAGCGGGTGACTTAGCGGCATTGTTGACCAACCTTGAAGCACATGATGTTTTATTTATTGATGAAATTCACCGTTTAAGTCCGGTTGTTGAAGAAATTCTTTATCCGGCTATGGAAGACTATCAGCTGGATATTATGATTGGTGAGGGTCCGGCCGCGCGTTCGATTAAATTAGACTTACCACCTTTTACTCTTATTGGAGCCACCACCCGTGCTGGCGCGCTGACGTCACCGCTACGCGACCGCTTTGGTATTGTGCAGCGTCTTGAATTTTACGATGTTAACGAATTAACCGACATTGTGGCGCGGTCGGCTCACTTTATGAATGTCCGGATGCTTGACGGTGGAGCCCGGGAAATAGCACGCCGCTCAAGAGGAACGCCACGTATAGCTAACCGTTTATTGCGTCGGGTACGCGACTACGCCGAAGTCAGAGGCAATGGCGACGTTGACGAAACAACAGCCAATGCAGCGTTGACCATGGTGGATGTTGATCAGGCTGGTTTTGATTATATGGACCGGAAGCTGTTATTAGCCATTATGGAAAAGTTCATGGGTGGACCTGTGGGGTTAGATAACCTGGCAGCAGCCATAGGCGAAGAAAAAGATACCATTGAGGATGTTCTGGAACCTTATTTGATTCAGCAGGGCTTTTTACAACGCACGCCGCGAGGACGTATAGCGACTCCCAGAGCTTATCAGCATTTTGGCTTAAAGCCCGAAAATAGGTAAAAAAAAGCCCGCACAATGTGCGGGCAAACAGAACAACAAGAAGGAAGTTAAATCCAGGGAACTATTGCTGAATAAACAATCTCAGAAAAAGTGACAACCAATCTCTTCGTCTTTGATATGCTGGGTATTATAAAGTTAATCTGATTCTGATCAAACAAGAAAAATTAGATGTTCGCATTATAATAACTAATCTGGAAGTTGTGTTCTTTGTACAAAAAAAGCGCAACATATTTGTAACAAAAAAGAAAAAGCTCTAAAAATCATGGTTTTGATATTTTGTTCTTTTCGTCCTGTTATAAAAAAAAGTCTGCTGACAAAGTAATCAGTTGTGGTTTTAAGGGCTTCTTTACAAAATATTACACAAAGGTAACTTTTCGGAACTTTACTTGAGGTGGTAATGTCTCATTATGAATTTGAATGGCCTATCCGGGTTTACTACGAAGACACGGATGCAGGTGGTATTGTTTATTATGCTAATTATCTCAAGTTCATTGAAAGAGCACGAACCGAGTGGTTAAGATCATTAGGGATTGAACAGGATACCTGGTTAGCTCACAATATAGCCTTTGTGGTTCGCAAGGTAGAACTGGATTTACGGCAGGCGGCTAAGTTTAATGCTGAACTAAGAGTTACTGTCAAAGTTACAAAGATTAAGAAAGCCTCTTTGGCTTTCGAACAACAAGTTTTGGCGAAGGATGGCAGTGTGCATTGCCAGGCAACAGTGTTAGCAGCCTGTGTTGATAATCAGGCGATGAAAGCTGTCGCTATTCCGGAACCGATAATATCGCGTATTCAGTCAGGGGTTTAAAGCGTGGAAGCAGAACTATCGTTTATTGATTTATTCATGCAAGCCAGTTTCTTGGTCAAGCTGGTGATGGTTATGTTACTGGCGATGTCGGTATGGGGCTGGGTGTTAATTTTTCAGCGCAAAAAAGTGTTGAAGCAGGCTCGAAATGACGCGCTAAAGTTTGAAGATAGATTCTGGTCAGGCGTTGATCTTGCGCGTCTTTATCAGGAAATTTCTGCTCGCGCCAAGAATGCGCGGGGAATGGAGTTACTGTTTCACGCTGGCTTTAAAGAGTATGCCCGGCTGCGTAACCACTCAACAACAAATACGCAAACAATGCTTGAAGGCGCATTTCGTGCAATGCGCGTGGCGCACGCTAGAGAAACCGAAAAGCTGGATAACAACTTAGGTATTTTGGCCACTATTGGTTCTATAAGCCCTTATATTGGTTTGTTTGGAACGGTATGGGGAATAATGAATGCCTTTATCGCTTTAGGTGCCGTGCAACAGGCTACGCTGGCCATGGTTGCACCGGGTATCGCCGAAGCACTGATTGCAACTGCGATGGGTCTTTTCGCAGCGATACCGGCTGTTATTGCTTACAACCGATTCACCACCAGTGTGGAAAAAGTTGATAATCAATACATGAACTTTATTGATGAATTCATCTCGATTTTACAGCGACAGTCGTCGGCTCAGGCTGGCAAAAGTAAAGTAGAGGGCGAAACGGTATGATGGTAATGCCGCGCAAGCGTCGTAAGCCGGTTGCGGAAATTAACGTAGTACCTTACATCGACGTGATGCTGGTTCTGCTGATCATCTTTATGGTAACAGCTCCTTTAATCACTCAGGGGGTTAAAGTTGACTTACCAGAAGCAACAGCCGAGCCTCTTGCTGAAGAGAGTAAACCACCTTTGGTTGCATCGGTTGATGCTGAAGGGCGTTACTATTTAAATCAGGGAGATTCTCAGGATACGCCCATGCAGGCTGATGAACTCGCAACTCTGGTTGCTGCTCACTTGCAAGTTGAACCAGATACTCCTGTTATGGTCAATGGTGATGGAGCGGTGTCTTATAATCAAATTGTGCAACTGATGGTGTTACTGCAACGAGCGGGTGTGCCCTCAGTCGGTTTAATGACAGATTCGTCGGATAATTAGTTGTGGCAAAATCAGATAGCTTAACCTTACCGCTGATATATTCGATTGTCATACACGCTGCAATTGCAGGTGTGTTATTGATTAGCTTTGAATTTACCCCCTCAACGCCGGAGGCGATGGAGGTGAATTTAGATCAGAGCGAACTGGATATGTCAGAAGAGATTGTTAGCGCGGTCACTGTTGATAAATCCAAAGTTCAGCAACAGGCGGATAAAATTCGCCAGCAAAAAGCGGAGCAAGAGGCGGCCGAACAGCGCCGTATTGAAAGACTTGAGCAAAGAGCTGCCGAAGCGCGTAAAGCGAGAGAAAGAGAAGAACAGCGCAAGAAAGAAATTGAACGTCAGCAGGAGCTTGAGAAGCAGCAAGCCGAAGAAGCACGTAAACAAGCTCAGCAAGAGAAAAGAGAGGCGGAACGCTTAGCTGAAGAACGGGCTAAAGCCGAAGCGGCAGCGAAAGAAGCCGAACGCCGTAAACGCGAAGCCGAAGAAGCCGAGCGGCGTGCTGAAGAGGAGCGTAGAAAACGCGAAGAAGAGCGCCGTAAGCGTGAAGAAGCGGAACGTAAAGCTGCGGAACGAGAAGCTCAGCTGCAAAAAGAAATGGAAGAAGAGCGTGCACGCCGGCAGGCAGCTCGCCGTCAACAGGTATTGAGTGAAGTTGAAAAGTATCAGGCGCTTATTCAGCAAACTATTCAGCGAAACTGGAATGTTGATGACTCAATGCGTGGCAAGTCATGTGAGTTAACCATACGAGTAGCTCCAAGCGGATTCGTTAAGTCAGTAGACACCGGCAGTGGCGATGCGAACGTTTGTCGTTCAGCTCAAAATGCCGTATTAAAAGCTACAACGCTGCCGGTTTCTGAAGATCCGGAAATTTATGAACAAATGAGTACAATTAAACTGACTGTAAAACCGCAGTTGTAACAAGGTGACCGATGAAAAATCTATTAATTAAAAGCATTTTACTCTTTGTTGCGCTAACCGCTTTTGCGCGTGCCGGGGTACTGGAAATCGTCATCACGGAAGGTATTGATACCGCGCGGCCGATTGCTGTTGTGCCTTTTCAGTGGAAAGGTGAAGGAGAGGCGCCAAGCGAAATTACCGATGTTATTGCTGCAGATCTTATGCGTAGCGGTAAATTTAATCCGATTCCCACAACTGCTATGCCGCAACGTCCGGCTGCTGATGATGAGATCGATTATTCGGCCTGGGCAAAAATGGGCGTAGAAGCCATTTTGGTTGGCTCAATAGAACCGTATTCAGTCGACCGCTATATGGTTAAGTTTGAAATTATTGATGTGCTCCGGGGACAAATTACCGGTGGTAACTCGCAGATGTTACGCAACGGTGAGTTGGTGCAGAGTAATGACCATGTTCTTGATTCACGCTCCAGTGTTATTGATGGTGATCAATTTCGCTCTTATGCACATCGAATTTCAGATGTTGCTTACGAAGCGTTAACGGGCGAACGTGGTGCTTTCATGACAAAAATCGCTTATGTCACGGTAAACCACGATGATCGCTATCCATACAAACTGGCGGTTGCAGATTATGACGGTGCGAACGAGAAAATACTGCTACGTTCACCCGAGCCGTTGATGTCTCCGGCCTGGTCTCCTGATGGTAATAAACTGGCTTACGTTAGTTTCGAGAATAAAACAGCAGAAATATTCATGCAGGATATTTATACCACCCGCCGCGAGAAGCTGACGTCGTTCCCCGGGATAAACGGTAACCCTGTTTTCTCGCCAGATGGCAAAAAGTTAGCTATGGTTTTATCTAAGGATGGAAATCCTGAGCTTTATGTGTTTGATATTAAAACTAAGGACTTGCAACGTGTTACTCGTAATCGTACGATTGATACAGAGCCTAACTGGACGCCAGATGGTGAATCTTTAGTGTTTACCTCAGAAAGAGGTGGCAGACCGCAACTATATAGCGTAAATTTATCATCAGGTCAGGTTCGTCGGTTAACCTTTGATGGTGAGCAGAATTTAGGTGGTACCTTAGTGCCGTCCGGCGAAGATATGATTTTAGTGAACCGGACACGTGGTAACTATCATATCGCTAAGCAAGAGTTTCCGCGTGGAAACATGCAAGTTTTAACGAAAACGTCTTTAGATGAGTCACCAAGTGTGGCACCAAATGGCAGTATGGTTATTTACAGTACAACGCATAATAATAAACAAGTACTGGCTTTGGTTTCTATCGATGGGCGTTTTAAAGCACGATTACCGGCTACCGATGGTGAAATTAAGTCACCGGCTTGGTCGCCATTTATGTAAAACAAAAGCCTGAATGGTTGAATTGTTCGATAAAAACGATAAGGACGAAAAGGATGCAGCTTAATAAACTTTTAAAAGCTCTGGCAATCGTTGTACCAATGGCAACTCTGGCCGCTTGTAGCTCAAACCAGGAAACTGATTCAGGTATGGGCGCAGGTCAGGAGACCAATCAACAAGCTGAGCAAGACTCTGGTGTTGAAGTTGGTGCAGCAGACCGCGCACAAAGAATGGAAGAAGAACGTCAGCAAAAAATGGAAGCGTTACGTAAAGAACACATCGTTTACTTCGCTTTTGACAAATCTAACGTTCAGTCAGAGTACACCGACCTGTTGTCGGCGCACGCTGATTACCTAGTCAAAAACCCGTCTGTGAAAGTTGTTATTGAAGGTCATACCGACGAGCGCGGCACACCTGAGTATAACATCGCGTTAGGTGAGAGACGTGCTAAAGCAGTTGAGAGCTACTTGCACAACTTGGGTGTTCAGGATTCTCAAACCTCGACTGTTTCATATGGCGAAGAAAAACCAATGGTAAATGGTTCAAACGAACGCGCATACGCGAAAAACCGTCGCGCTGTTTTAGTTTACTAATTTAAAAGTAACGGATAGTAATGAGAAAAACGCTGTTAGCTGTATGTTTGTGTGTGCCTGGGGCTGTTATGGCCCAGGCACCTGTTTCTGGACTGTCGTCTTCAGGCGGTGTTGAGCAACGACTGGAACAAATCGAGCGCATGCTCGAAGCCCGTTCCAGTGCTCAGCTTGAAATGCTTAATCAGTTAGGTTCTTTGCAGCAAGATGTTGCTGAATTAAGGGGCATAACGGAAGAGCACGAGTACCGTCTGGAGCAATTGTTGCAACGCCAGCGCGAGCTGTATCAGGAAATTGATCGTCGCTTCAGTAATTTGAAGTCGAGCAATAACCAGAGTGAAACTGCCGGCAACGATTACAATAGCCTTGAGCAGGTACCGACACAAACAGACAATAGCAGCTATTCTCCAAACCTTAGCGAGAATGATGCTTATGACAAGGCGATAGCTTTAGTCCTTGAGGATAAGCGTTATGATGAAGCTATACCTGCATTTGAGTCTTTTCTGAAGAACTTTCCAAACTCGACTTACTCTCCTAATGCTCACTACTGGTTAGGTCAGCTGTTTTTTGCCAAACGTCAATACGATCAGGCAAAGCAACAGTTTGAAACTGTCGTTAATGATTACCCAGACAGTAATAAACGTGGTGATTGTTTATTAAAGCTTGGTGCTATCGCCAGTGAGCAAGATAAATCGGCAGATGCAAAAGCTTATTACCAGCAAGTGATTGAAGAATACCCGGAAAGTACCGAAGCTAATTTGGCAAAACAACGCTTAAATCAGTAACAACTGGGCAACATGTGTTCGTGAATTAAGCAGTCGCACAGTTTTTTTCAATTTTCAGTTGCATACGCGCACTATTTCAGTAAACTATGCCGCCGTTGCCAAGCAGAAACGGGCAATATTATTGGCGTTGGGTTGTTAGCTCAGTTGGTAGAGCAGTTGACTTTTAATCAATTGGTCGCAGGTTCGAATCCTGCACAACCCACCACGTCGCCGATAAAAATATTTACCAGAATATGGGTTGTTAGCTCAGTTGGTAGAGCAGTTGACTTTTAATCAATTGGTCGCAGGTTCGAATCCTGCACAACCCACCACTTCACTGAATACCCCATTAAGAAAACCACTCAAACCATACTGATGAATTAAGAGTGATACTGACTTAGCTATAAGCATCCCTTGAATTCCGCTATAATAGTCCTCACTTATTAAGAACACTTGGAAAACAAGCCGTAGTATCATGACCGAGATTCAAACTCTGGATAGCCTTGATTATACTTTTCCGCCAAAGCCTAAACCGTTAAGTGCGGAAGAGAAGTCCGAAACCATTAATCGTATTAAGCAGCTTCTGATTGATGAAGACGCTGTATTGGTGGCTCACTACTACACAGACCCCGATATTCAGGCGTTAGCCGAGGCAACTGGTGGCTGCGTGGCCGATTCTTTAGAAATGGCTCGATTTGGTCGCGACCATCCGGCAAAGAAGCTGATTGTAGCTGGTGTTCGTTTTATGGGCGAGACGGCTAAAATTCTTACGCCTCATAAGCAAGTGTTGATGCCAACATTGAAAGCCGAATGTTCCCTTGATCTTGGCTGTCCACCAGAAAAATTTGCTGAGTTTTGTGATCAACATCCTGACCGGACAGTTGTCGTTTATGCGAATACTTCAGCAGCGGTAAAAGCTCGTGCAGACTGGGTAGTGACATCCAGTATGGCGCTTGAGCTTGTTGACCATTTGGATGCAAAAGGAGAAAAAATTCTTTGGGCACCAGATAAGCATTTAGGCGGTTATATTGCACGGGAAACCGGAGCTGATATGTTGTTGTGGCAGGGCGCCTGCGTCGTGCATGATGAGTTTAAAGCGAAAGCCCTGCAGGATATGAAAAAGCTTCACCCCGAGGCGGCTATTCTCGTGCACCCCGAGTCGCCGGAGAATATTGTCGCGATGGCAGATGCTGTCGGTTCTACCTCGCAGCTTATTAAGGCGAGTCAGGAATTGCCAAATGAAACCTTCATAGTGGCTACCGACAAAGGCATTTTTTATAAAATGCAGCAGCTGCAACCGAATAAGACCTTTATTGAAGCCCCCACTGCGGGTAACGGCGCAACGTGTCGCAGTTGTGCGCATTGCCCCTGGATGGCAATGAACGGCT
Organism: Idiomarina sp. UBA3176; assembly: GCF_002364295.1. Classification (NCBI taxonomy): domain Bacteria; kingdom Pseudomonadati; phylum Pseudomonadota; class Gammaproteobacteria; order Alteromonadales; family Idiomarinaceae; genus Idiomarina; species Idiomarina sp. UBA3176. Next base: position 203,930 of record NZ_DEXU01000005.1, on the reverse strand, counting down.
TAAAAGCGATAGAAGAAGCGTTAACGGACGGTGGAGAAACACATGAGATTCATGTCGATGAAGCTCTGGGCAAAAAAGCCATGGTGCCGCTAGACCGAATGCTGGAATTTGCAGCGACTTTAAAGTGATTTAAAAGGCTCCTTCGGGAGCCTTTTTACTTTTTGTCTATACAACATATTTGTAACAATAATAGCCCCAGTGCCTACCGAAGCTGATGCCTGCATGGTAATCTAGCTTTATTGAATAATTATTCGAGTGGTATAAGCATGGGACTTTATGATCCAGCTGATGTCCGTGATAACTGCGGCTTCGGCCTTATCGCTGATATTAATGGCGAAGCTCAGCAAGGTTTAATTTCTACCGCAGTAAAAGCGCTGGACCGTATGCAACATCGTGGTGGTATTGGTGCCGACGGTAAAACCGGAGATGGCTGCGGACTACTACTGCAAATGCCCGAGCAGTTTTTCCGCCAGTACGCAGAAACTCAAGGTTGGCAGCTCAGTAAGAAATTCGCTGTCGGTATGGTATTTTTTAGTCGCGATAAGGATAAGCGCGAGTCCGCCCGCCACCTTATTGAGCAAGAGCTTCAACGAGAGACTTTAGCGGTCACTGGCTGGCGTAAAGTTCCGGTCAACAACCAAGTACTGGGTGAAGGCGCTAAATCGTCTGAGCCGGTTATTGAGCAGGTTCTGGTGTCGGCTCCGCCGGGCTGGCGTAAAAAAGATTTGGAAAGACGCTTGTATATGGCGCGGAGACGCGTCGAAAAGCTGATGCCTAATCAGGATGAGCTCTATATTTCCTCGTTGTCGAGTCTGGTCTTAGTCTATAAAGGCCTGATGATGGCAGCTGACTTGCCAGCTTATTACACTGACTTAGCCGATGCCGAAATGAAAACCTCTATTTGTGTTTTCCATCAGCGCTTTTCTACTAATACGGAACCGCGCTGGCCGCTGGCTCAGCCGTTCCGGTTCCTTGCCCACAACGGCGAAATTAATACTATACGTGGGAATCGTCAGTGGACGCAGGCAAGAGCTTATAAATTCCAGACCCCCTTACTGCCTGACTTACAGGACGCAAAGCCACTGGTGGGACTGTCAGGCTCCGATTCTGCGTCGTTAGACAATATGCTGGAGCTGTTACTGGCCGGTGGCATGGATTTATTCCGGGCCATGCGCTTGCTTATCCCGCCGGCATGGCAGGGCGATGCCACCATGTCGGACGACATGCGTGCCTTTTACGAGTTTAACTCTCTGCATATGGAGCCCTGGGATGGGCCTGCCGGTGTGGTCATGAGTAATGGCCGGCATGTGGCCTGTAGTCTGGATAGAAATGGTCTGCGTCCGGCGCGGTATGTTCTGACCCGCTCAGGTATTCTGACCATTGCATCCGAAGTGGGTATCTGGGATTACGACGAGCAGGAAGTGATAGAAAAAGGCCGCCTGGGACCGGGACAAATGATGGCGGTGGATACCTATACCGGCAAAATTTGGTATAACGACCAAATTGAAGAAGAACTCAAGCAGCGTCACCCTTATAAACAATGGCTGGAACAACACCGTCGCCACTTGATACCGTTTGAACGCAGCCACGCCGACAAGCTGGGTAAACGTTTGTATGACGACGAGACTATGCTGGTTTTTCATAAAGCGTATTTGTATTCCGAAGAAGAAATACAGCAGATTATCAGTGTTCTGGCGAAAGATGGTCAGGAAGCCGTCGGTTCTATGGGGGACGATACACCCACCGCAGTGCTTTCAAAACAGCCTCGTTTGCTTTACGACTATTTCCGGCAGCAGTTTGCTCAGGTGACTAACCCCGCTATTGACCCTATCCGTGAACGCCATGTTATGTCGCTTTCCACTATCATAGGCCGTGAGCATAATGTATTTAACGAGGCATCCGGCGATGCCGACAGGGTGGTATTTGAATCACCTATCCTGATGTACACCGATTTAAAGCAGCTACGGGAACTTGATGAACAACATTACCGGGCAACCACCTTGTCGCTGGGGTTTAAACCGGAGCAGCAGAATTTACAACAAGCCATCGATAGCCTGGTTGAGCAGGCAAAAGCCGCGGTTAAGGATGAGCAAACGGTTATTCTGGTTCTCAGTGACAGAGATTTACAGCGGGAACAGCTGACGATACCTGCAGCCATGGCTGTTGGGGCGGTGCAACAAGTGCTGGTGAAGAATGATCTTCGCTGTGACTCAAACATTATTATTGAAACCGCATCCGCGCGTGATCCGCACCATATGGCGGTATTAATAGGCTTAGGTGCCACTGCGGTTTATCCCTACCTTGCGTATGAAACCGTGGAGCAACTGGTCGCCCGGGACAAAGTTCAGCTGGACATAAAAGAAGCATTGCTCAACTACCGTAAAGGCCTGAATAAAGGGTTACTGAAAATACTTTCGAAAATGGGTATTGCGACAGTGGCGGGTTACCGGGGCTCCTCCTTGTTTGAGGCGGTTGGGTTGAACGAAGATGTACGTCGTCTTTGCTTTGAGAACGTACCAGCACGCATTGACGGTACCGGCTTTGACGATATACAGCAGGATCTTCAGCAGAGCTTCCATCGCGCCTGGTTAACACGAAAAAAACTGGCTCAGGGCGGTTTGCTAAAATATGTGCACGGTGGGGAGTACCACGCTTATAACCCGGATGTTGTGATGTCGCTGCAACGCGCGGTGGCAACAGGCGAGCAGCGAGATTACGACGTTTACGCTAAGTTTGTTAACGAGAGGCCGGTGACTCACCTGCGTGATTTGCTCAGTATCAAATTGCCTGAAAAGGCAAAAATTAAAAAAGAAAAAGTAGAAGCCAAAGAACTCCTGTTTCAGCGTTTCGACACGGCAGCTATGTCGATAGGCGCGTTAAGCGCCGAAGCTCACGAAGCCTTAGCTATTGCCATGAATACTATTGGCGGGCATTCAAATTCTGGCGAGGGTGGGGAAGATCCGAAGCGCTTTAACAACGCAAAGAACTCGCGAATTAAGCAAGTGGCCTCGGGGCGCTTTGGTGTCACGCCGCATTATTTGGTTAACGCCGATGTTATACAGATAAAAGTTGCGCAAGGAGCCAAACCCGGTGAGGGAGGTCAACTGCCCGGCGAAAAAGTGACTGCGGAAATTGCCCAACTGCGATACGCCGTAGCTGGTACTACCTTGATATCGCCGCCGCCGCATCACGATATTTATTCCATTGAAGATTTAGCTCAGCTGATTTTTGACTTAAAGCAGGTGAATCCGAAAGCCTTAGTTTCAGTCAAGCTGGTTTCTACTCCGGGTATTGGCACCATTGCTACAGGTGTCGCGAAAGCGTATGCCGATTTAATTACCGTCTCCGGCTACGATGGCGGAACTGGTGCCAGCCCCATGACCTCGGTCAAGTATGCCGGCTCGCCCTGGGAGCTTGGTCTGGTTGAGGTGCACGAAGCCTTAGTTGCTAATAATCTCCGCCATAAAATTCGGTTGCAGGTTGATGGCGGCTTAAAAACCGGTATGGATATTGTGAAGGCGGCTATTTTAGGCGCTGAGAGCTTTGGTTTTGGCACCGCCCCTATGATTGCTCTGGGCTGTAAGTATTTACGCATTTGTCATTTGAACAACTGTGCAACAGGCGTCGCCACTCAGGATGAAACCCTGCGGCGGGAACATTTCTCCGGCTTGCCGGAACGCGTGGTGAAACTGTTTGAGTTTATGGCGGAAGAGGTGCGTGACATTCTCGCTCAATTGGGGCTGGAAAAGTTAACCGACGCTATTGGCCGGGTTGACCTACTGGAACGGCTGACTGGTGAAACCAAACGTCAGCAGCAGTTACAGTTAATTGCCTTGTTGCAGTCAGCCGGGGTTCGCTCAGAGCATTCTTTATATTGCACCGAGAAGAACCCGCCGTTTGATCAGGGCAAGCTGAACCAGCGATTGCTGGAGTTGTGCAAGGAGTCTATCTATAAGCGCAGCGGAGGTCATTGGTCTTTGACTATCCGTAATGACGACCGTTCGGTTGCTGCAAGTGTATCGGGTTACATTGCCAGCCAACATGGAAATCAGGGAATGGCTGTTGCGCCAATTACTTTAGGTTTCATTGGTACCGCAGGACAAAGCTTTGGTGCATGGAATGCCGGAGGCTTAAAGCTTCACCTGACCGGAGACGCCAACGACTACGTTGGGAAAGGTATGGCCGGCGGTGAAATTACTATTAAGCCGCCAGCAGGCTGTCGTTATAACACGCACGAAGCAGTCATTATGGGCAATACGTGTTTGTATGGCGCGACTGGCGGAAAACTTTATGCTGCCGGTTGTACCGGTGAACGTTTCGCGGTGCGTAACTCCGGCGCGACAGCTGTGGTAGAGGGTATTGGTGACCATGGTTGTGAATATATGACCGGCGGTATTGTGGTGGTACTGGGGGAGTGTGGCATCAATTTCGGTGCCGGCATGACAGGCGGTTTCGCTTATTTAAGAGACAGCGACGGCGACTTACATCGTCGGCTTAACCACGAATTGGTTGAGGCCGTTGCAGTGGATACCCCGATCATTCAGGAACACTTGCGTGGTTTAATTCATGAGCATCACGAAGCAACGGGAAGTCACTACTCGCGCGAGTTATTAAACAACTTCGGGCAAGTAGTGGACAGCTTTTATATCGTCAAACCAAAAGCAGCAGATGTGAAAGAGCTTTTAGGGCATCGGGCGCGGTCAACCGCAGAATTACGTGTGCAGGTGATGTAATGAACAAAAATATTTATCAGTTTTTGGACGTGCAGCGCATTGATCCGCCGAAACGTCCGGTTGAAGAGCGCCGCATTGAGTTTAAAGAAGTTTATGATCCAATGCCTGACGTGCAGCTAAAAGGCCAGGCAGATCGTTGCCTGGACTGCGGAAACCCTTATTGTGAGTGGCAATGCCCGGTTCACAACTATATTCCTCAGTGGCTGGAGCTGGCCAATGAAGGGCGGGTTATTGAAGCCGCTGAACTGATGCATAAAACCAACAGTCTGCCTGAGGTTTGTGGTCGGGTCTGTCCGCAGGATCGTTTGTGTGAAGGAGCCTGTACGCTGAATGACGGTTTCGGCGCAGTAACTATTGGCAGTATTGAAAAGCAAATGGTCGACGAAGCCTTTAAACAAGGGTGGCGACCAGATTTAAGCGGTGTGACTCAGCGTCAGGAACGGGTTGCTGTCATTGGAGCCGGGCCTGCAGGTCTTGCCTGTGCCGACGTATTGACGCGTAATGGTGTCAAAGCTGTCGTTTACGATCGTTACCCGGAAATTGGAGGCCTGCTAACCTACGGCATTCCGCCATTTAAGCTGGATAAAGCGGTCATGACGTTGCGTCGTGAAATATTCACCGACATGGGTATTGAGTTTAAGCTGGGTGTCGAAGTGGGTAAAGACATCAGTTTTGCTGAGCTGGAAGCCAATTATGATGCGGTATTCTTAGCTCTGGGGACTTATAAAGCGCTGGATGGAAAACTAAAAGGCCTGGATGCAGATGAAGTTTATCCTGCCTTGCCGTTTCTCATTGGCAATACACAAAAGCTTATGGCTCATGAGCCTATGTCTCAGTATCCACTTATTGATGTGAAAGACGAGACCGTGGTTGTGCTTGGTGGTGGCGATACTGCGATGGACTGCGTCAGAACCTCAATCAGGCAGGGAGCGAGTTCGGTTGTCTGCGCTTATCGCCGCGACGAAGGTAATATGCCAGGGTCGCGCAAAGAAGTGCAGAATGCTCGCGAAGAGGGCGTGTCTTTTGAGTTTAACCTGCAGCCGCTGGAAGTAGTCACAGACAATTCGGGTAAGGTTAGCGGCGTGAAAATGATGCGTACTGAACTTGGCCCGGCGGACGCGGATGGCCGCAGACGTCCACAACCTGTGCCGGATTCAGAATTCATAATGCCTGCAACGGCGGTGATTATTGCTTTTGGCTATCAGCCCAGCCCGCCAGAATGGTTACAACAACATAAAGTGGAGCTAAGCGACTGGGGCACTGTGCTGGCCACTGGCGACACGGAGTTTGCGATGCAAACCAGCAACCCGAAAATATTTGCCGGTGGCGATATGGTGCGCGGCGCCGATCTGGTCGTGACGGCGATAGCAGAAGGACGCAACGCCGCCGAGGGAATGCTGGATTATTTCGACGCCGTATAAGTTATGGGCAGCGCAATCAGCGCTGCCATTGTTTAATAACCGGCGCATAACCTTCGCGAAAATTCGCATACTGAAGTTGGTAACCACTGTCTTTCAAACCCTTGTTCATACAGCGTTTAGAGCCTCTGGGACCAACTTTTTTATTAATGTTTCCTGCCAGCTCAATTCCAAGCTGCTCAGCCAGCCACTGATAAACTTCGTATTGTTTGACCGGTTCATCGTCATTAACTAAATAAACAGGTTTGGGCTGATTAACCTGGGTAAGTAAATGCACAATAAAGCCAGCGACATCGTCCTGATGTATGCGGTTAGTCCAGCTGTCACGAAGCTGGACATTGCCCTGAGTTAATTGACGCAATAAAAAGTCACGTCCCTCGCCGTAAATACCACTGCAACGAAGAATTGAGGTTTGCCCCGGTAAGGCATTGATAATGGATTCAGCCTGTAATAGAGCTTTACCGGAGTCTGACGTAGGCTCGGTTGCACTGTTTTCATCAATCCACTCGCCGTCGCGTTGTGCGTAAACGCCGGTGCTGGAAACGTAAATAATATTAGGCTGATGCCTTTGCTGCGACAGTACCTGTTGCAGGTGACGACAGGGAACGACATAGCCCTGATGATAGCTATCTTCTGCGCCTTTTGCAGGAGTCAGGGTAATGACAACATTATCCCATTTATTCTGGAACAGTTGGTAAAGCTCTTGTTCACTGTTTAAGTCTGCTGCAACTAAATTGACCCCCTGGCGTACCGGCTTGCTCTCCGGGGTTCTGCAAACTCCGGTGACTTGCTCGTTTTGCCCGCTCAGCCGTTGCGCAACGCGGTCTGCAATATCGCCGTAACCGAGTAAAAGCGTTTGCATGAAGATCCTCTTGGCGTTAATGTAAAAGAAATGTTGAACTTAATATAGATACTGAACAATAGCCCATTATGAGCAGTGACCCTTCAATAGAAAGTCTGATTGATGAGCTTAAAACAGATTATCACCGCTCTCAATTTGAGTCTCTGTTTAAACGTAAAACAAAACATCTTAGCGGGCCCGAGAGGCTGCAGGCGCGTATGCGCATTACCGAGTTAGCGAAACCAGCTTTGGGTGTTATAGATCTTCGCAAGAAAATTCAGTCCGAAATTGAAGCTTACCCTTTTCAGGGGCGCGTACATTATTTTGATTTAGCTGCGAAACGATTATTTGAAGACGGCTTACGACTGTATAAGGGTGTTTTTACAAACGACACGAAACAGCAAATATTAGCGTTGAAAACACAGCATCAGCAGTTAGCGGAAGACAAAGCCTTAGCCCAGCAGGAACAAGAGAAGGCGCTTGCCAGTTTCGTGGCCGGGCGTGAGTACCAACGTTGTGAGCAACGGATTAACCTGGTCAGCGCTGTGACCATGGAACTGGCCGATGGCCAGGAATTCAGCGCTATGACTGTGGACATCTCTAATAATGGACTGCAGCTAAAGCTAGGTTTTGATCCTCAACTAACCGGCTTGAAGTATGCACGCGTAAAGGTTTACTTTTCAGGGCTTAGCGACGACTTTGTGTTTGACGCAACCCAGGAATACGAATACCGGGTAGTAGGGCTTAAAGAAAAAGACTTTTGTCTTTACTTACGTTTAAGGCGCATGGATGAAACTGGCGATGACGAACTTGGTCGGTTTTTAGCGGCTATGTTGAACAAGTCCCGGCGTCGCTATAAAGTCAATGTTGAGCATTTAGCCCAGAGGGTTACAGCCCGGGTGCATGAAAGTTGTTGGTTTGATGCTGTTCAGGCTGTGCCATTCATTTTAAAAGATGGCTCAGGGTGCTGCGCTTTAGTTCAGACAAAATCAAATCAGACCCTGCTGAACAGCTGGCAGCAACACCAGAATGACCTTATTGCGGAGCTTATTGAGCAACCGTGGGTTCAGTCTGTGATAAATGAGTTGCGAAAAGCCAGGAAACCCACAAGGCGGCAAGTTACCTTGTTTCGTATTAGCCTGCCCATAAATAAAGTCTGGCGTGAGTACTTACTGCCGCTGCAGGCTATACAAAAAGAAAAAAGCTTAATTGCTACGTTGAACGCATTGCGTGCGGCAGGTTATGGGGCAAGGTGTTATCAACTGACGCTCACTCACAGCAAAGACGATGAGCTAGTCTACGGCGAATTTAATGCGATAAAAACTCCACTTTGGCGCGAACATTCCAATGAGAAGCTGAAATTATCGGTACTACAGGAATACCAGACCAAAGGAGCTAAAGCACTGAGTTGTAAACTGCTTAGTCCTGAAGCGTCAGCTGAGCAGAACATGTTTCGTTATGCTTTATCCAGCGCCTTATTTTTGTATAAAAGCGGCGTTGACTGGGAGCCTCAGCTGGCCGCATTAATGCCCGTTTCTGAAGGCTTACCGAAATTGTTTGATGATACTGAATTTTGGTTAGCAAACAACGAACGCTTACTCGGCGGACGGCGGCTGAGCTCCGAGCTAAGAAAGGCATTGCGTCGAGTGTCTGAGAACAGCAACTTGTCGCCGCGTATATTACTGTTAAGAGTTACTCAGGCCACTCAGAAAGACGGCGTTATGGGGCGGGAAATTAGCGAGTACGACAGCTTTGAAGAGGCGGCAGAATACATTCGTTTTCTTGACGAGGATGATAACTTTCTTGCGCTGCTGGTAACAGGGCAGCCATGTCAGCATCAAATAGCAGCCGGGTTGACGACAGATTTGTCTTATATTCAACGCTACCTGCCGCATCGCGCAAAGGAGCTTGAATCCAGTTTTAAACAACTGCGCGGCGTCATAACCCTGACAGACGTGACTCAGACTCTAAGCGGGCTTGCGCAACTAACGGAGCAGTTATAAAGGTTACCGTTTGCTGCTCCTGCGCGTGGCTTTCCATCCTGCGTTATATACCGCATAATCCAAACAAGCTCATTAATTAACAGGTATTCAATTATGTTCAAATCGTGGACAAGTTCATTACTGGCGGTAAGTGTTGGTTTAGCCACTCCGCTGAGTGCTATCGCTCAGGATAGCATTGACTATAAAGAGCAGGAAAAGTTACATGAAATAGCCGGTGCCATGCAGGCTGATCGCATTGAAAGCGATATTCAGACGCTGGTGGATTTCGGCACGCGCCATACCTTATCTGAAACGGAATCTGATACGCGAGGCATTGGTGCTGCGCGGCGCTGGATTTATGCTGAATTTGAGCGCATATCCGAAGCCTGTGGTGGTTGCCTTGAAGTGATGTACGTCAGCGACACGATTTCGGGAGAAGAGCGCATACCTGACCCTGTGGAAGTGAAAAGTGTCATTGCGGTTCAGCGTGGTAAAACAGACCCTAATCGTTATGTGATGATGTCCGGGGACATCGACTCGCGAGTTAGTGATGTCATGGATTATACCTCCGACGCCCCGGGCGCAAACGATAATGCCTCTGGTGTCGCTGGCGCGTTAGAAGCGGCACGAGTGCTAACCCAGTACGAATTTGATGGTTCTATTGTTTATGCGGCACTGGCAGGCGAGGAACAAGGTCTGTTTGGCGGCAAAATTCTGGCCAAAAAAGCGAAAGATGACGACTGGCATCTGACCGCTGTGCTTAATAATGACATGATTGGTAATATTGAAGGTATTAACGGGGTTATTGATAACACCACTGCACGTATTTTTGCTGAAGGCACCCGTATGAATGAATCGGATCGCGAAGCAACCATGCGCCGTTTTTATGGTGGCGAAGTGGATTCTCCTTCACGCAACTTAGCCCGCTACATTGATACAGTGGCTGATCGTTACATCAATAATTTAGACACTATGATTGTTTATCGCTTAGATCGCTTTGGTCGTGGTGGGCATCATAGACCTTTTAATGATTTAGGCTATGCCGGTATCCGCATTATGGAAACCAACGAAAATTATAACCGTCAGCACCAGGACCTTCGTGTGGAAGATGGCATTGAATATGGCGATACCATCGATGGCGTAGACTTTGACTACGCCGCTAAACTGACAGCGCTGAACGCGGTTTCTATGGCAAGCATGTCTTGGGCGCCAAGGCCTCCTGCTAATGTCGAAATAGAAGGTGCAGTAAAACCGGATACAACCCTGCGCTGGACGGCGCAAGAGGAAGATAAAGAAAATATTGCGGGTTATAAAGTTTACTGGCGCTTAACCAGTGCTCCTCAGTGGCAGTTCAGCCGCTATGTGGGTAACGTAAACGAATACACACTGGAGAATGTGGTGATCGATAATTACATTTTCGGTGTAGCTAGTGTCAGTAACGATGGCTTTGAAAGCCCAGTTGTATTTCCGGGACCAGCGGGGACATTTTCTATTGAGTAAAACGTTGTTCAAAGCATTAACCGAGCCGCTAAATTATGAAGGGGAAGACCGAAGAGTCGGTTTCGAACTGGAGTTTAGCGGTTTAACTCTGGAGAGAACTGTCGAAGTTCTGCAACAACAGTTGTCGGGGAAACGGGTTGCGGTCTCTAAAGCGGAACAAAAAGTTGAAGTGGATGAACTGGGTTCATTTACAGTTGAGATAGACTGGGACTATTTAAAGCGAAAAGCGAAAGCAGAAGGCGGAGACAATTCTGCCTGGGTGCGCGAGTTAGGCAGCATAGCTGAGAACCTGGTACCTATCGAAATTGTTTGCCCGCCATTGACTCTTGAGCAGTGTGAGCGGTTAATTCCTGTGACCGATGCTTTACGGGAAGCAGGTGCGAAGGGCACTGATGAGTCCTGGATTGCTGCTTATGGTGTGCATATTAACCCGGAGGTGCCGTCGTTAGAGCCAAATGTCCTGCTGCGTTATTTGCAGGCATTTTCTTTGTTGCAATGGTGGCTGGTAGAGGCTCACCGGGTTGATACAACACGAAAGCTGAGTCCTTATATTGATAAATATCCTGAAGCCTACATTCGCTTGCTGGTTTCTCAGCAGGAGGTAAGCCGGGAGCAACTAATTAATGATTATCTGGAACATAATGCCACCCGTAACCGGGCGCTGGATATGTTGCCGCTGTTTGCTTTTCTGAATGAAGAAAAAATTATGAAAGCGGTGGAAGATAATAAGATTAAAGCCCGCCCGACATTTCATTATCGTTTACCGAATTGTCAGCTTGAACACCCTGACTGGGATTTAACCGAACCATGGAAAATTTGGTGGATAGTGGATGCTCTGGCGAACGACGAACAGGCTTTAGATTACTGGAAGCAAGCGTTCACTGATGCTGAACGCCCGCTAATAGGGGTTTCAGAAAAAGACTGGAAGGAAAGGTTGCAGCAATGGCTCAAAGACCGCGAGTGGTTGTAACAGGAACCGCCAGACGGTGGTCTCCTTCCTGGTGGTGTACCTGGCTTATTCTTAAGTGTCTTGGGGCAACCCCTGTGCGCGCGAGTGTCAGACACAGCTGCGACCACGAAGGTATCGACGCCGTGATTATTGGCGGCGGCGATGACATTAGTCCATCCGAGTATAATCAACCACCGGAGCGTGACGGCGAATACGACCCCGACAGAGATGAGCTTGAAATTGCCTGGATACGCTGGGCTCTGGAAGAAAAAAAGCCTCTGTTAGGTATTTGTCGTGGTTCACAATTGATTAATGTGGTGCTGGGTGGTGAACTGAACCAGAATATTAGGGAGCTACGACAGCTAACCTATAACAGACCCGGGTTATTGCCAACTAAGCAGGTATTTATTGAGCCCCGGAGCCAGTTGGCGAAAATTTGTAAAAAACAAAAACTGCGAGTTAACAGTTTGCATTCACAAATTGTGAAGCAAACTGGCGTCGGGATGCTTGCTGTGGGTTGGGATCTCGATGGTTTTCTACAGGCTTCTGAAGGGCAGACCGAACAAACTATTATTGGCGTACAGTGGCATCCTGAGTATCTTTTCTATGTACCCAGTCAGCTCAGAATTTTCCGTTGGCTTATCAAACAATAATTGAACATTTCGATTATACCCTCGTCAATACATCAATTTTTTTGATCCATCTTTGAACCTTATTAGTATAATCGTTCAATTACATAGATAAATATATCATCATCACTTTCTGGAGCATTACATGACCATAGCAAATCGGTTGTACGCGGGGTTTGCCTTTATTCTGCTGTTACTTGTTATAACGACCATTGTCGGTACGTATCAGGTTAGCGAAATCGATAAAACACTAACAAGAGTGAATGAAGTAGGAAGTGAAAAACAACGCTTTGCTATTAATTACCGTGGCAGTGTCCATGACCGTGCTATTGCTCTGCGCGATTTAGTACTTGTGGATGATGCCGCGGATCGCCCTCCGCTGCGTGAGCTAATTGATGATTTAAAGGCGAATTACAACACAGCAGATAAGGGTATGAGTGCTATTTTTTCTGACAGCACTTTAGTTAGCAGCAAAGAACGTAAATTATTGGCTGCTATTGAAGACGTACAAGTGCGTGGACTGGCCGCCGCGGATGAAACAGAGCGTTTGCTGAGTTCAGGTCAACGACAACAGGCGCAGGAATACGTACTGAATGAACTGTCTCCGGTTTATGCTGAATGGCTGAATCGTATTAATACCTTCATCGACTATCAGGAGCAGAATATAGCGTCAGGTACCGAAGGTGTTATGGACCGCAGTGCAAATTTCGCCACTTTAATGTGGTGGGTGACTGCTTTTGCCATTATTAGTGGTGGTATAGCAGCCTGGCGGATAGTGGCCAAGCTGACTCATACCATAGGCGGTGAGCCCGAAGAGGCCGCCGAGGTATTGCAGCGCATTGCAGACGGTGACTTAACGGTTTCAACCCGGACACGCTATGAAGATAGCATGATGGCGGACGTTAACCGCATGGCTCGTCAACTTAGAGAAATTCTGCAGGATGTTAATGACTCCGCAGATACGATTCTGAACTCATCGAACGAGTTGTCTGAAACCGCGAATGATAACCAGCAATTAGTGGTTCAGCAGCAAGAGCAGACCACTCAGGGTGCAACGGCAATTCATCAGATGGCACAGACGGTGCGGGAAGTTGCTCAGCATACAGAGCAGGCGGCTCAGTTGGCGGACGACACTGATAAAGAGACTGTTGGTGGTAGCCGTGAAGTTGAAGCGACCATACGATCTATTGAAGAGCTGGCAAACCAGGTTGAAGGTGCGTCAAAAGTTATTGGTCAGTTGTCTGATAACACGGCAGAAATTCATAAAGTACTGGAAGTGATAGAAGGCATTGCTGACCAGACCAATTTACTGGCGTTGAATGCCGCAATTGAGGCCGCCCGTGCCGGCGAACATGGCCGCGGGTTCTCGGTGGTTGCTGATGAAGTCCGCGCACTAGCGAACCGAACTCAGGACTCAACCCGTAATATTCAAAGCTTAATTGAAACCATGCGAGTGAGTGCCAACGACGCTGTTACCGTTATGGAAAAAGGCAGAGGAAAAGCCGCAGAAAGTGTTGAACAGGCGCGCTCCGCCGGTAAGTCTCTGCATGCGGTGAATAGCTCGGTTGCAAAAATGAGCGACATGAACGCGCAAATTGCGACTGCAGCGGAAGAACAAACTGCCGTAGCGGAAGAGATAAACCAGAACTTCACATCCATTACTCAGGCTGCTGAGCAAACCGCAGCAGGCTCAGAGCAAATTAGTGAAGCCAGCCGTGAGCTGAACGAACTGGCAAAACGATTAAATAATGGCATGAAACGCTTTAAAATTGCTTAAACCCCTTGATTAGAACGGCTAAAACCCCTACCATAGCGGCCGTTCTGGAGAGGTGTCCGAGTGGCTGAAGGAGCACGCCTGGAAAGTGTGTATACGGCAACGTATCGAGGGTTCGAATCCCTCTCTCTCCGCCAGATACAAAAGAAACCGCCCTTGAGGCGGTTTTTTTGTGTCTGCAGAAAGAGGGGGCTGTATGAGAACTGTATTTACATCATGCTTTGTAAATAGAGCTGCTCACCCAGTCGATCCATTAAGTTCAGCTGTATCTGTAGCCAGTACGCGTGATCTTCTTCGGTATCTTTTAAAATACCGACCAGCATTTCGCGAGTAACGTAATCATCCACTTCTTCGCAGTATTCAATGACTTCACGCAGTGTTTTGGCGTTGTTGTGCTCAAGCTTTAAATCGTTTTCCAGCATCTCCCGGACATCCGAACCTATGGTATGAGGTTCGCGATTGCTCATGTTGGGTTTGCCTTCCAGGAATAAAATTCTGCGAATGAGCAAGTCTGCATGACCGCGCTCGTCGTCAATTTCATGGTTAATGCGCTCATAAAGCTTCATTAAACCCATGTCTTCGTACTGACGCGAATGTGAGGTGTACTGGTCAATTGACGTGAGTTCAAAAGCCAGCAGGCGATTTAGTTGCTCAACGACATTGTTATCTCTGCGCATTATTCAGCTCCTTGAATTTTTGTTTGCAAATAGACCTCGTTACCCAGGCGCGATATCAAATCAATTTGAGTTTCAATCCAGTCGAGATGTTCTTCCTGCGAGTCGAGAATATCGCGTAATGCGTTACGGCTGACATAGTCTTTGTGTATCTCACACTCTTTTATGGCTTCGCGTATTGCGCTGACATCGTTAAACTGGACTTTGTGGTCCATTTCCAGCATTTCTCTTGGGTCTTCACCAACGTATAACTTACCCAGTTCCTGCAAATTAGGAATGCCTTCCAGAAATAAAATGCGTTCGATAAGCACATCGGCGTGCTTCATTTCGTTAATAGAGGCTTTATAAATAGGCTTGTTCAAACTTTCGAAGCCCCAGTTACGATACATGCGGGCATGAAGAAAGTACTGATTAATGGCGGTAAGTTTGAGCGTCAGTATTTTATTCAGTTGCTGGATGACTTTAGCATCACCTTTCATAGCCGTATTACTCCTTAATTCACTAGGTATGAATTAAGTGTAGCATACGGAAACCGGAAGTTGAGTCTCTTTACCTGCTTGACTAGAACGTTGTTCGAGGGCTTCGTGAAGAACATCTTTGGCACAGTTTTTACAACAGCCGCACTGTGAGGCTACACCGTATTGCTGGCGTAAGTCTCGCATTGAGTTCACCTCACCAGAAACTACGGCCTGATGGATGACTTTATCGTTAATACCTTTACAAAGACAAACATACATAGACTATCACCTCACTTGATAGTGACAGTCTATGTTAAATGCGAACGATTTGCAATAGTGTTTTATTGTGGTGCGATAAAGCCTGTTTTCAATAAATACAGGGTATAGAGCAGGTACAGACAAATAAAGATAAAACCATGTACGCGATTGATACGCCCTTGTCGTGCTTTGCGGATACCAAAGGCCATTAGCAGTAATGTTAGTATGGCCATGGCAACCCAGTCACGGCTTAGCACTAAAGGTTCTAGCGAAACCGGCTCAATAGCACCGGCAATACCGACTACCGCTAATGTGTTAAACATATTCGAGCCGATAACGTTACCCAGTGCCAGGTCGTGCTCATTCTTGCGGGTTGCCGCAATGGCTGAAGCCAGCTCTGGTAAGGAGGTACCAATGGCGACCACAGTCAAACCTATGACTAAATCGCTGACGCCGAGTGACACCGCAATATTCACGGCACCCCAGACTAGAGCACGTGAACTGACAATTAGCAGTAATAAGCCAACAATAAGCCAAATAATGGCGGGTTTCATTGGCAGAGGATTTGCGTCCAGTTCTTCAGTGAATTCCGCGGCTAAGCTGTCGTCGCTGCTTTTTGAGCCTATCCAGATTGACCAGCCCATGTAGCCAACAAAAACAACTAACAGAAGAATGGCTTCCAGTCTGGTAATTTGATAGTCGAGCAAAAAGAGGGCGCTTAACAGGGTTATTGCGATTAGCACTGGCATTTCGCGGCGGATAACCACAGATTTAACCGCAATAGGAGCGAGCATAGCGGTAATACCTAAAACCAGTGCTATGTTGGTTATGTTCGAGCCATAGGCATTACCCAATGCCAACGCAGGGTTACCCTGCATTGACGCCAGTGCCGATACGACCATTTCCGGCGCCGACGTACCAAAGCCAATAATGACCATACCGATAACTAACGGCGCCATGCCCAGGTGTTTTGCTACTGCGGCTGCGCCCTCAACAAAGCGGTCTGCACTCCAGACCAAAACAGCCAAACCCACAATGACCGCAACAATCGATAACGTCATAACACCCTGTTCCTGTTAAAAAGAAAGGGCGATAGTTTAACGCATGGTTTCCTTAATAGCATCAATACTTGACGGATCGTCAATGGTTGAAGGAACAGCGACATCGTCGCCCTGTAAAACCTGCCGAATAAGACGTCTCAATATTTTTCCTGACCGTGTTTTAGGTAGCCGGGGCACAATGTGCAGCGTCTTCAGGCAGGCAATTGCGCCAATTTCTTCGCGTATTGACTGGATAAGTTCCTGTTGTAATTGCTCATGATCAATGGTGGAAGAGTTTTTAAGAATAACAAAACCAACCGGTAATTCGCCTTTTAGCTCATCCGGTTGTGCAACAACAGCGCATTCAGCAACGTCTTTATGGGCTGCCAAAATTTCTTCCATTTCTCCGGTGGATAAGCGATGGCCTGCAACGTTTATTACATCGTCTGTACGACCCATGATAAAAACATAGCCTTGTTCGTCGATGTACCCTCCGTCGCCACTGCAGTAATAACCCGGAAAGGCATTGAGATAACTGCTGTGCAGGCGTTGTTCATCGCCCCATACGGTGGTCAGGCAACCGGGAGGTAAAGGTAAGCGCACGCAAATTGCACCTTCTTCTTTGCTGCCTAAACTTTTCCCCAGTGGGTCCAGTACACTAATCTCATAGCCGGGAACCGGAAAGGTGGAAGAGCCGGGTTTCACTTTTACCGCTCCAATACCAACCGGGTTAGCGCACATTGGCCAGCCGCTCTCGGTCTGCCACCAGTGGTCGTAAACCGGCAGGTCGGTTAATTCGGTTGTCCATTCATAGGTAGCCGGATCTAAACGCTCTCCGGCCATATAAATGCGTTTCAGTGAGCTTAGGTTATAGCGCTGAATAAACTCGCCTTCAGGGTCTTCTTTTTTTATTGCCCGGAAAGCCGTCGGAGCAGAAAAGATGGCGCTGACGTTATAGTCCTGAACTATGCGCCAGAAGGCTCCTGCGTCTGGCGTATTCACCGGCTTGCCTTCGTAGAGTACACTGCTGCAGCCAAAGAGCAGCGGACCATAAACAATATAAGAATGACCAACGACCCAGCCCACATCGGATGCCGTGAAGAAGACTTCCCCCGGCTTTAATCCGTAAACGTAATTCATGGAAAAATTCAGGGCAACGGCATAGCCACCGTGGTCGCGCACAACGCCTTTCGGCTTGCCCGTAGTGCCCGAGGTATAGAGAATATAAAGAGGATGAGTTGCCGGTAGAGGAACAGCTTCTACAGGGCTTGCTGTCGCTAATGCCTGTTCCCAGTCGGTGTCCTGACCTTCTTGCATTTCTGCCTGGCACTGCTCGCGCTGGTAGACAATAGTGCGCGGTTTGTAGCTCGCTTCAGCCAGAGCTTTATCCACAATAGGTTTGTAGGGCAGAACTTTGGTCCCCTCAATACCACAAGACGCGGTGATAATGAGTTTGGGAGCTGCGTCGTCGATGCGAACAGCCAGTTCGTGCGCAGCAAAGCCACCAAAAACGACGGAGTGAATGGCCCCAATGCGAGCGCAGGCCAGCATTGCAATAGCGGCTTGCGGTATCATAGGGAGATAAATAATAACCCGGTCGCCTTTTTCTACGCCGTGTTGCTTCAGCACATGAGCAAAGCAGGCAACCTGCTCCCGTAACTGATTAAAGGTGTAACTGGTTTTACTTTCGGTAACCGGTGAGTCGTAATACAAAGCGACTTGCTCGCCGCGGCCTGCTTCAATTTGTGCATCGAGTGCTAAATAACTGATGTTAACTTCGCCATCCGGAAACCAGTCTGCCAGTCCATTCTTTTTGACCCGGGCTGCGACTTTAGGCATTTTGAACCAATTTAAGCGACGCGCTTGCTCCAGCCAAAAACCTTCAGGATCTTGCTGAGCTTCGGAGTAAACGTTTTTATAGGCTTGCATAGCACTACCTCAAATCCTTTTATGCAGAGCCTTTAAGCATATTCTGTTGGCTTAAATTTCCTATTCGACTTAGGTCTAAACCGCTTTGATATAAGTCAGGTTTACCAGAATCTCAGGCGTCTCAACAACAGGAATTCGACAATAGCGATAATTACCAGCGCACCACAGAAAATCATAAATGCACCTTCGCTTTCTACCCCAGGCATACCACCAATGTTTATTCCAAAAACACCGGTTAAAAAACTGAGAGGTAAAAACACTCCGGCAATAACCGAGAGCCAATAGGTGTTGCGATTCATTTTTTCGGCTATGGCCTGCTGCAGTTGCTCGCGCTGCATCCAGACTTGCTCTAGCATCAGGTCAATTTGTTCGAATAAACGCTGAGTGGTATCGCGCTCGTTGATAAGCCACTGGTGTAACTCCGTGCTCATAACCTTTTCGGTTTCTGTGCTGAGTTTTTCTAAAGCGGCCAACTGTGGACGGATAAAGCGGTTAAGTCGTAACAGACGACGGTGTAAAGCCGTGAGTTTTACCTGAACCGATGCCGTATTATCAAAGCCTTCACCCTCAATGGCTTCCAGTTGTTGCTCTGCCGAAGACACCACATCTTCAATTCGTAAATTCAGTTGCTCAATTAAGGCAACGATAAAGTCGTGTAATGACTCCGGCCCCAATTTTTGGTCAAGTTGCTCACGCAATTTTGCTATGGATAAAAAAGGACGTTTACGAAAGCTGTACAAGGCGCCTTTATAGTAGAGTAAGCGCAGACTGAGCATGTCTTCGGGGGATTCGCCGGTGTTTAAATTAACGCCCCGTAGCAACAGCATAAAACCGTCGGGTAAACGCTGAAAACGGGGGCGGGTATCTTCTTCCAATACCGCGTCAATCAGAGGTTCTGGTATACCTGCTTGAGTTAACCATTCGGTTAGTCCTTCGGCATCACGCTGAAAATGAAACCAGGTGTTTTCTGTAGCACTTGATGGCGACTGAAGTTGTTTCGCGGGATGTTGACTGAAATCCCAGGCGTCAATTAAAAAATCCATAGAATCCTCACATATGACAATTATTCAAAGTCTATAGTGAGGTATTCAACTTGTCATTTGTTTTACACACCAATTAGTCAGGCAATTCGCACAAAGACGAATCGAATACCACTAAGTGATCAAAGTCGATATCAATTCCGATTTGTTCGCCCGTTTTTAACGGTTGATGCGAAGGACCTACAGCCAGTACGTGACTGGTATCGGCCAGTTCCAGAGTATAGAGATAATGAGAACCACGAAAGCCGCAGCCAACCACTATAGCCCTCATGCTGCTGTCGTTATTAATTAATACGTCATCGGGACGCACTAAAAAATTAACACTCATGTCGGGCTTATTGTGCAACTGTGAGTGCTCTATGACTCCGAATGCGCAATGCAGTTGATGTTCTCTTATTTCGCCATTGAGCAACACGCCGCGGCCAATAAAGTCAGCGACCAGTTGATGCGTCGGCTGATGGTAAAGAGCATAAGGCGTTTCCCACTGCAGCAGCTGACCTGAATACATCACGCCCGATTTATCTGCCATGGCAAAGGCTTCCTGCTGATCATGAGTAACCAACAGGGCCGTAATACCTTCTTCTTTTAGCAATCGTCTTACGTCGTGAGCCAGAACTTCGCGCAGCTCGGCATCAAGGCTGGAGAAGGGCTCATCAAGCAGCATCAGCTTAGGTTTGGGAGCCAGAGCGCGGGCCAGAGCAATACGTTGTTGTTGCCCTCCGGATAACTCGTGCGGGTAGCGGTTTTGATAACCGTTGAGGCCAATGCGGATCAGCAGCTCTTTAACTCGCTCGTCTTGCTGTTTTTTAGGTAAACGGTTAATGCCAAAACGGATATTGTCGGCCACAGTTAAGTGCGGGAACAACGAAAAGTCCTGAAACATCATACCAACTTCTCTTTGTTCGGTTGGTATTTGCACCCGGCTGGATGAGACGGTTTTTCCATGCAGTTCAACGTGTCCGCTGGAAACCGGAATAAAGCCAGCTATAGCGCGCAGTAAAGTAGTTTTACCACAGCCGCTGGGACCGAGCAGGCAGCCTATATCTCCCGGCTCCAGAGACAAACTCAGTCTATCTACGATGAGATCACCGGAGAGCTGGATGCTGACTGCGTCAATATTCAGTAATGTGCTCATTTACTCTCCTGCTTTCAGTGTTTTGCTGCGTAAGGCTCGGGACAGCATGATAACCGGAATTAACCCGACTGCGACAATCATCAATGCGGGGGGGCCGGCATCGGCTAAGCGTTCATCAGAGGCCATTTCGAATGCGCGCACCGCCAGAGTGTTAAAGTCAAATGGACGTAATACCAGCGTGGCGGGCAGTTCTTTCATCACATCGACCAGTACTAAAATTAACGCAGCCAGTAACGGACTGCGGAGCAACGGCAAATGAACCCGCCATAAAATACGTTTACCGCTGGCGCCCAGAGTTCGCGCGGTATCGTCCATTTGCGGTGTAATTTGTTCCAGTCCCGAGTTAACGGTTTGCAAGGACACCGATAAAAACCGAACGCTGTAGGCAAATAAAAGCGCGATAACGGTACCGGAGAATAATAACCCGGGATTAAAGTCAAACATCCATTCACTGATAGCGATAATGTGATTATCAAGCCAGGCTAAAGGTGACAACAACCCTACTGCTATAACAATACCGGGAATAGCGTAACCCATACCCGCCAGACTGATAGCGGCGCGCAAAGGTCGGGTAGGGTGGCGACGGCGACCATAAGCAAGCCATAACGCCAGAGCGACAGTAATTAATGCCGCTAATAATCCCAGCCAAAGCGTGTTAAAGGTTAGCACCCAGAATTCGCTTTGCTGCCATATTTCAGACTTCTGAACCGACCACCAGAGCAACTGTGCTGCTGGTATCATAAAGCCGAGCACGACTGGCAGCCAGCACACCAGCGAAGCCAACGCCGCCCGCCAGCCGCTTAATGGCCTGCGCTGAGGAGGCTTGGTTGCAGAACGCTGCTGATAAAAGCGAGCCCGACGTCTTGAGTAGCGCTCAACCATTATTAAAATAATGACAAATACCAGCAGTAAAGCCGATAGCTGCAGCGCTCCCTGTGCATCTCCAATACCATACCAAGTGCGGAAGATACCTGTGGTAAATACCGTGATGCCAAAGTATTCCATGGTGCCGTAGTCTGCCAGAGTTTCCATTAAGGCCAGAGTGACACCGGTTGCTATAGCCGGACGCGCCAGTGGCAGAGCAACCTTCCAGAAACTTCTTAATGAGCTGGCACCCAGAGTTTTCGCACTTTCAAACGCGGTTGTCGATTGCTGCATGAAAGCGGATCGGGTAATAAGGTAAACGTAGGGGTAAAGAACAATACAGAGAACAAAGATAGCGCCATTCAGACTGCGTATTTCCGGAAACCAGTACTCACCTATATTGACAGAGAAAATGTCCCGGATAACCCCCTGTACCGGGCCGGCATAATCGAGCAGGCTTGTATAGGTATAAGCTGTAATGTAGGCAGGCATAGCCAGTGGCAGCAATAACGCCCAGCTTAACCAACGCCAGCCGGGAAAATCGTATTGACTAATGCACCAGGCCGTACTTACCCCGAGCAAAGTGACACCGGTACCGACAGCGAACAATAAGATCACTGAATGACCGATGTATTCCGGTATCACGGTTTGCCAAAGATGTTGCAGAGTGTCCCATTGAGGGTTCAGTAACGACAAAGCTACCACTATGAGTGGTAGCCCTATCAAGACCGCGACGGCAAACAGCAACAGCGTGCCACGGTTCATCTATACGTCTCCTGGTAGTAAATTAACGCCAGCCGGCACGGTTCATTAAACGCACGGCGTCGCCGTTATTCTCACCCAGAATATCCATTTCAATGTCATCCTGCTTAAAGTCACCCCATTGCTGGAGTGTTTCGCTCCACTCGACGCCTTCGCGAACCGGGTATTCATAGTTGGCCTGAGCATACCATTTTTGTGATTCTTCAGAGACCAGGAACTCGATGAGCTTTTGAGCTTCGTCAACGTTTTTAGCGTGTTTGGTAATGCCTATGCCAGAAACGTTTACATGAGCACCTTGTTTGTCCTGTGCTGGCCAGAATATTTTAACTTTTTCGGCCGCTGAACGCTCTTCTGCGTCGTCGGAGTTCAGCATATGACCAAAGTAATAGGTATTGGCAATAGCGATATCACAAACACCAAAAGCTACGCCTTTAATTTGGTCGCGGTCGCCACCAACGGGTTTGCGAGCAAAGTTTTCGACAAAGTCTTCTGCCCATTCTTCAGTTTTTTCTGCGCCGTGGTGTTCAATTAGCGCAGCAACTAACGACTGGTTATACAGATTATTGGAAGAGCGGATGCAGATACGGTCGTTCCATTTTTCATCTGCGAGGCTTAAATAAGAGTCCAGTTCGTCCGGGTTAACGCGCTCTGGCGAGTAAAAAATGGGGCGGGCGCGTAAACTTAATCCGAACCAAAGGTTGTCGGTAGAGCGAAAATGAGAAGGAACGGCTGAATTAATTTCGTCAGAGTTTACCGCCTGAAACGCGTCTGCTTCAACGGCGCGGTGAAGAGCACCTGCGTCAACGGTTAAAAATAGATCCGCCGGGGTGTTCTCGCCTTCGGAGTTCAATCGGGCCAGCAACGCGTCCGCTTTACCGGTTAATAAATTAACTTCGATGCCGGTTTCTTCAGTGAATTTTTCCAAAACGGGTTTGATCAGCGCTTCTTTTCGGGCTGAGTAAATATTAACTTCAGCGGCGGCGCTAGTGAAGGACACCAGTGTCGCAGAAGTCGCAGCAAGTATTGCCAGTAGTGAATGAAACTTACGCATTTCAGATGACTCCTTAACGAACTATTTTAAGAGAAACGCGACGATTATATCAAACAAAGCGAATAATGATAGCCATTCTCATTTAAAAAAATAGTCATCTAAATTCGCTATTTGAGGGTAGTCAGAGTGTTAGCTTCTGCTATTCTAAAACGACTTACTTTCAGCGGAGAAATTATGTCTGACTTATCGATGCTTGCCCTGATTGGCGTATTGTCCATTAGTTGTCAGTGGTTAGCGTGGCGTATTAAGTTGCCGGCAATACTGCCGTTATTAATTTGTGGCTTACTGCTAGGGCCCACTCTGGGGTTACTTGAACCAGACTCGCTATTTGAGGATTTACTCTTTCCTTTTGTCTCATTAGCGGTGGCGGTTATTTTATTTGAAGGCAGCCTGACCCTGAAATTTGAAGAAATTCGTGGTCATGGTCGCATGGTAACCAACCTGGTTAGCATCGGCATGCTGGTAACCTTTGTTGTTATCGCCATACTAACGCATTTTATTATGGGCTATGGCTGGGAAATTTCAGCCTTGTTCGGAGCCCTTGTTGTGGTCACAGGGCCGACCGTTATCCAGCCCATGATACGGTCTATCCGGCCGATTAATAAGTTAGCGAATATTTTGCGCTGGGAAGGCATTATTATTGATCCGCTGGGTGCCTTGCTCGCGGTACTGGTATACGAGTTTATTATTGCCAGCCAGGATGTTGCTTTCCTGCATGCTTTGCAGGCCTTTGCAACCACTATCGCTTTGGGCTTTGCTCTGGGTTGGGGCGCAGCGCGCTTGCTTGGCCTGGCTCTGGGGCGAGGCTGGTTTCCGCATTACTTACAGAACGTTGCTACCTTAACCATAGTGCTGGGTGTTTTCGCGCTATCTAATGCTATTCAGCATGAGTCTGGCTTATTAACCGTTACGGTTATGGGTATGGTTATGGCCAATACGCGTAACCTCAATATGGAAGAAATACTAGAGTTTAAGGAAACTCTCAGTGTGCTCCTTATTTCTGCGCTTTTCATTATTTTGGCAGCGCGGCTGGATTTTGCAGAATTTGATGCGTTGGGAATGCCCGCGGTTATTCTAATTGCCATTATTTTGTTTGCGGTGCGCCCTCTGGCTGTTTGGTTGTCTGCGATAGGAACCGAGCTGAGGTTTAAAGATAAGGTCCTATTATCCTGGATAGCCCCCCGTGGTATTGTAGCGGCGGCAGTTTCTGCATTGTTCGCATTAAAAATGGAAGAGTCAGGCTGGACTGAAGCCGCGGCGGTTGTTCCGTTGGTTTTTCTAGTGATAATGACCACCGTTGTATTGCAGAGTTTAACTGCAAAACCGCTGGCCAGAATGCTTGGGCTGCTGGAACCTCAAGCCAAAGGGTTCTTAATTTTCGGTGCCAACCAAATGGCGCGGGCGGTTGCAAAAAGCATACAGGAAAGCGGCATTCCGGTTCGCCTGGCTGATACCAACTGGGAAAACATCAAGTTAGCGCGAATGGATAACTTACCTGTGTATTTTGGTAACCCGGCTTCTGAACACGCAGCTAATAATATTGATTTAACCGGCCTTGGCCAGTTGTTGGTTATGTCGCCCTACAAACAGCTGAACCCCTTAGTGTCTATGTACTATCAGGATTGGTTTGGTTCCAGAAAAGTGCATGGTTTAAACGGTGGAGAGCAGGATTACCGAGCCAGCCATCAGTTGACCGAAAGTTACCGCAAGACATTAAACTTATTTGGCGACAGCGTAACCTATTCAAAGCTTGCAAGCCTGCATTTTAAAGGCGCTAAAATTAAGTCGACACCTATTACCGACAGTTTTAGTTTTGCAGACTACCAGCAGAAGTATGGAACTCGTGCTTTGCCGATGTTTGCGCTGGACGATGCCGAAAAACTCCATATTTTTACCACTGAAAGGGA
Organism: Idiomarina sp. UBA3176; assembly: GCF_002364295.1. NCBI lineage: Bacteria > Pseudomonadati > Pseudomonadota > Gammaproteobacteria > Alteromonadales > Idiomarinaceae > Idiomarina > Idiomarina sp. UBA3176. The sequence goes on along the minus strand of NZ_DEXU01000005.1, from coordinate 178,986 downwards.
ATTGATACCACAGTCGGGTTGGACAGTAATAGCCATGATTTCAGCGGAGCCTGAAGAAAATGACGTCGAGCAGGATAACGCAGAGCGAAAAGAATGATGTTGTCGGCTGCCCTCAATGTGACTGGGTAAGCCGACTCGTCTCTCTTTCCGGGAATGAACGCGCTGAGTGCCCACGTTGCGGGTACGTTCTGGAGCATGGCAGGAGAACAGAGCATTTTACTTTGGTGGCAATAGCCACCTCGGCTCTGGTAATGCTTTTAGCCAGTCTATCGGTCGACTTTATTCGTTATTCTGCGGCCGGTGTTGAACAGTCAATGACCCTACTGGACACTGCGTGGCAGCTTTCTTATTTTCACGAAAAAGTATTGGCTGTGTTAGTTCTTTTAACGGTTATTCTCATTCCGTTTATTTACCTGGTGAGCCTGATTTGGGTTTACAGTCATGCTAAAAACGCAGCACGAAACCGAAGTAGTCTATATTTACTGCGCTTAACCGAACATCTAAAACCCTGGTTAATGACCGACGTTTTCCTGCTTGGCACTTTGGTGGCGTTGGTTAAGATCTCCAGCCTGGCAGATATTCGCTTACTGGAGGGCTTCTGGAGCTTTAGCGCCTTTGTTGTGCTGTTACTTTTCGTTTATGAGCGGGTGAAACAGACGCCCGTTTGGCGGCATTTGATTAAAACGTCGCAGTCAGCACCTGACGGTCAACCCGGAATGACGGCATTTGAACAAGGGTTACAGACTTGCCCGGTATGTTATGCGCTGAATTCTCAGAACGCTGATACTTGTTACCAATGCACAGAGCCACAGAAAACATCCTGGTGGCGTAGGCCAGGCACAACGGTCGCGTTAATTACTGCCGGCGCTATTATGTTAATTCCGGCGCATTGGTTACCGGTTATGGAAACCGTCCGATTTGGTAGCGACCAACCGTCAACCATAATTGGCGGAGTAACGGAGTTATGGCAAAGTGGGGATAAACCAATAGCGGCTATTGTTTTCGTCGCCAGTCTGGTTATACCTGTGGCTAAAGTACTGGTGCTGATAACTTTGCTAATATTAGCTCGCTGGCAAACCCCGCAAACGGTTCGCCACCGTCTTATTTTATTCAAACTGACGGACTGGATAGGGCGCTGGTCAATGATCGATATTTTTGTTGTTGCGATACTGGTAGCTTTGGTTCGTAGTGGTTCCGTTATGTCGGTTTACCCGGGCAGTGCTGCGGTTTCATTCGCGGCAGCTGTGGTTCTTACTATGCTTGCAGCGATGAGTTTTGATACACGCTTATTCTGGCGAGAGGCAGATAAATGACAGAGAGTTCAACGACTAAGGTCCGCAAATTTTCCGGCATATCACCGGTCTGGATTGTACCGCTGCTGGCTCTTGCTGTGGCGCTTTGGATGGTTTGGCAGGATACGCGCGGAACCGGGCCCACTATTACTGTGGCAGTAGGGGACGCCGAAGGCATCGAAGCCGGAAAAACTCAGGTGAAAGTTCGTAACGTAGACGTCGGACAGGTTACTGAAGTGCGCCTGTCGGAAGACTTTTCTTCGGCTGTTATAGAAGTGGCGATGAACGAAGGCACCGAGCGAATGTTAAACCCGGAGACCCGAATTTGGGTAGTAAAACCCAGAATTGGACGACAGGGAATTAGCGGGTTGGGAACTTTACTATCAGGTGCGTATATTCGTTTGCAGCCAGGAGACTCTAAGGAGCAGCAGTCGCATTTTAAAGCACTGGAACAGCCACCTGTTACTTCTCAGGAAACTCCAGGGCGCCGGTTAAATTTGACCAGCGAGGGGCAAACCAGCGTAACAGTAGGTGATTCAGTGCAATATCAAGGTTTCACCGTTGGTCAGGTAGAGCAGTCGGAGTTTCAGGTCGATGAACGACAAACTCGATATCAAATTTTTGTGAAGGCTCCTTATGATGAGCTTATTACCGAAAATACGCGGTTCTGGTTGCAGCGGGGCGTTTCTATTCAGTGGAATTCTCAGGGACTGGACTTGGCTTTGGGCTCCATCGAGTCCCTATTGGGAGCCAGTGTGACTTTTGGTGTTCCTGAAGGACAGCCACGGGGGGATAAGCTTACCAGTGAACAGGAGTTCGAGCTGTTTGAAAGTCTGGAGGAAGCAAAACAGCAAGGCTATATTCACGGTATTGATTACGTTGTTTTACTGGATGAGTCTATTGCGGGTCTTGAAAAAGGAGCTCCTGTTCAATTTAAAGGGGTGCGTGTTGGCACGGTAAGAGAGGTGCCGCTGCGTTGGTTCCCGGAAAACGGTGATGAAGCTCCTTTAAAACGTATTCCCATTCTTATTCGCTTTGAACCTGAGCGCCTAAGAGGGTTGGTGGCCGATACCGATATTGAAAACTGGGAAAGACGTTTGCCAGAATTATTTAAGCAGGGTTTAAGAGCGAATATCCGAGCCTCTAACTTGTTAACCAATACCTTATTTGTCGATGTTCGCTTTTATCCGAACGCTGGTGAGAAAAGTGGCGACGATATATTTGCCGGATACCCGGTTATGCCGGCAATGGCTAGTGACTTCACTCGACTGGAAGAAAAGTTAACGGCGCTATTGGATAAGTTCAATCAGTTGCCACTGGAGCAGGGACTTAATGACTTTTCGGCCGCGATGAGTTCGGTCGACAGTACGGCCAGGAAGCTTGATAGTGTGTCGGAAAGTTTGGCGGCTATTGTTGAGCAACCACAAATGAAGCAATTGCCTCAGTTATTGCAGCAAAATCTTATTCAGCTGAAAGAGCTTACCGGCAGTTTTAATGAAGGTTCCCCGACACGACAGCAGCTGAATCAAACGTTAACTGAAATTGAGCAGCTCTCACGTGAGTTAAAACCGGTAATTGAGTTGTTACAGGAACAGCCGAACTCGCTTATTTTTAGCCCATCTATAGAGCCCGATCCGGAGCCGAAAGCTTATGAATAGCAGATATTCTTTTCCAAAAATACTCAAGCCGTTTGTTACTGGTGCAGCAATTGCGTTGCTCGCCGGGTGTTCCTCTAACTCATATGAGATAACGCAATATCGACTTCCACATTTGAGTGAGTCCGCGGAAGCTTTGTGTCATGCGGATAAGCGTCCTGTATTTGTGGGTGATTCAGCGGCGAAACCCGGGTTGCAGCTACAGCAGGATGAAACCCGCTGGCATAGTGCCCGGCAGCACCGTTGGAGTACGCCTCTGGCGCATCAACTTCAGCGTAGTGCTCAGCGCCTTTTGCTGGCTGACAATTGCGAAGGCAAGCTAACGGTTTGGGTTGACGATTTTTATGGAAGTAATGACTCACGGGCCGTTGTTGCGGGTCACTGGGAGTATAAAAGTCAGGATAACCAGACGGTGCTGAAAGGAACCTTTACTGAAAGCATGCCGTTGAAAAGTGACGGCTATCCTGCGTTAGTCAATGCTCTGGATGAAGCCTGGCTTGATGTTATGGACACCATCAGTCTGGGAGTAGGGCAGAAGCTGGCGCGTTAAAAGCGCCATTCTCCACTCAATTGCACGCCCACTTCGCCGTCGTAATTGCTGCCGTCAAGGTATTGCAGAGAGAGCTTAACTAACCCCGAAAAAGCAGGTTCAGTGCGCCGCAGTAAAGCCCGTGACAGAGTGTCATCATCTTTTTCTTTACTATGACTGACCAGCGCCGTCCAGGCAGAACCGTCGGCTGAAAACTGGCGATAGCTGGCAGATACAGTCTGACTCTCACGGGGGAAAGGCGAGCCGGGATTACGCTGGTGGTTCAGAAAGTATTGTCGTTGGTTTTCGTCCAGCGAATAAAAGTCATGTTCTTCTCCGCCGTCTAACTGACTGTATTCAACCGTGAAGCTATGACGACGTTCTTTAGAGCCTGTCATCCATTGTGCGCCCAGGGTATATACCGGTTTGTCGTCGGTTTCCAGTTTTCGGTCAATACCCAGTTCTGCGTAAGCTGAAAACTGATGAGTCCCCCAGTCGAAACCGGTTCTGGCATCGGCGGTCAACATCCGGTTGTCGGGGCGGTTGTCGCCGCTCTGCTCAATGGCGCTAATGCCGAACCATAAATGTTGAAATAACTGACTGGAGAAGCGGATGCCGTTAACCCGGTAATGGTCGCTGTATCCGTCGTCCTGATAGGCACTGAATAAACTGATTTTGAATGGATTCATTCCGGCTGGTGGATAATCAGGAGCGTAATCGATTCGAATTTTAGGCATAGGGCGTGCATTGTTAGAAAACAGCAAGCTGCTGTGCTCTGCCGGCCCCCAACGCAGTGGCAGTGAGTCCAGACTGAAGCTCCAGTCATTCAGGTTGTAAGCTAAGTAACTGCCATCCAGAGTCTTTTTGTGATCACCTTCAAAGGGATCCTGACGATAGTTTACCTGAATTCTTGCCGCCCAGTTTGTACCGTGCATACTGCGGCTTAGGCTAATTTTACCTTCTTCATAGGTGTCGTCGCCGTAATCCTGAACTACCTGCTCGCTATCCGTTGCACCGATATACCATCGTGTTTTAGGCCCATTCTGAGCTTGTGATAATTGATGACGCACATGGCGTAATGCTAATTGCTGGGTTGGGCTCAAACCTTTTAATTCAAGCGCATCCAACTCCGGCAGTAAGCTTTTCCAGGTTATTGGAAATTGCTGAATGGGTGTTTTGATAAGCCCTGATTCAGCTAATACAATCAAGCTGTTCCGCAATTCCGCATCATTTGCTTCAATCCATACGGAGCTAAGCGCAGAAGGGGTCATGAGTAAGCTAAGACCACCAGCAATAAGTGTGTTACGAAAAAATGAGATGGATGACATGAAACTGATTTGAATCCCTATGACAAATTACGTTCTATACTGCCAGAAATTTTAACACTAAGACAACGGTTTATCTGCGCTTTTCAGTTATAATATCAAGCCTTGGAGGTTTCCTTATGGCTTTTAAAAATTTTTTGGTGGCAGGGTTATTCCTCGCCGTTCTTAGTGGCTGCGGGCAGGAAGGTACAACCGATTTGCACAGTGCTGAAGTCAAAGCTCTGGACGAACAGTTACTGCCTAATAATAACTGGCAACTGAGCCGGGCAACGATTGAGCTTAGTTTTTGCCGTAACCGCATTAATGAGGCTTTGCTGGCATCGGAAGCCGAACTCAGAGGCTGGCGCCTATCGGGGGAAAGTACGGCGTTTCCGCCGCACAGAAGCGAGGGCATAAATGCTTTATCAAAGCTTTTCAAACAAACCGATGTTTTATTGTGGCAGGCAGAAGGAAATGTCAGTGCACAACGCTATCATTTGGTCAAACCAGCAAAGGCTTCTAAAGGCGAAGTGGTTGATGCAGTTTTTCCTGCTGTCGTCAGCTTATCCGCCATTGATGAAGTGTGTCATGCAGCAGTCGATGACTCTGAATATTGAGCAAACTTTATTCTCCGAAAATTCGTAGAGTTAGCAAGTTTTTGAAAAAAATTTCTGCGATTCAGTATAAGTAAACTAAACTGAAGATTAGAGGCGAACGCAGAGGGGGAGTCGTAATGTCTATTGGGCTAGATATTGAAAATAAATTGCGGGAAGCGTTTACTCCAGTACATCTGGAAGTAGCGGATGAAAGTCATATGCATTCAGGCGGAGCTAATGCTGAATCTCACTTTAAAGTGGTCTTAGTGACCCCTAAGTTCAGTGGAGAGAGACTTATTAACCGTCACCGTGCGGTTAATAAAATTTTAGCGGATGAACTAATGAATCATATCCATGCACTGGCGTTACACACCTATACCCAAGGTGAGTGGGAGCAATTGGGAGAGTCCAGACGTTCACCGAACTGTCTGGGTGGGTCGAAAATAGCGGCAAATTAAGAAAAATTACGCATGTCTGATGTGTTCCTGTGGTTTGATTGGTTACAATAGCCAAAATAATGCGAACAACAGGGATACATCAATATGATCATTAAGCCAAAAATTCGCGGTTTTATCTGCACCAATTCTCATCCAGTGGGTTGTGCCGAAAACGTCAAACGTCAAATCGAATTTGTCCGTAATAAACCTGCCATCACCAATGGCCCTAAGAATGTTCTCGTCATAGGTTGCTCCACAGGTTACGGACTTGCCTCAAGAATTACTGCTGCCTTTGGCAGCGAAGCTCATACTCTCGGTGTTTGTTTTGAGAAAGAGCCTACGGAAAAGAAAACAGCGACAGCTGGTTGGTATAATACCGCCGCTTTTCATCAGCAAGCGAACAAAGCCGGTTTAGCTTTCCATTCAATTAATGGCGACGCATTTTCTGATGAAATTAAGCAGGAAAGTATCGATTACATTAAGCAAAACATGGGGAAAATTGACCTCGTTGTTTACAGTCTGGCATCACCTAAACGTAAAGACCCCGATAGCGGCGAAGTCTACAGCTCAGTGTTAAAGCCAATAGGCAAACAATACACAACCAAAACCTACAATACGGACAAAGATCAGGTACACGAAGTGACGCTTGATCCGGCTACCGATGAAGATATTGCCAATACGGTAAAAGTCATGGGCGGTGAAGATTGGGAGCGCTGGGTAAAAGCTCTGCACAATGCCGGCGTGCTGGCCGAAAACTGTCAAACCACAGCTTATACCTACATAGGTAAAAAACTGACATTGCCAATTTATGGTCATGCAACCATTGGTCGCGCAAAAGAAGATCTGGATCGAGCGGCATCAGAACTTGTCGCCGAATGCGATGATCTTAATTTGAAAGCTTACGTTTCTTCATTAAAGGCGTTGGTTACACAGGCAAGCTCAGCTATTCCTGTTATGCCGCTGTATATTTCATTAATTTATAAAGTGATGAAAGAAGAAGGCACGCACGAAGGTTGTATTGAGCAAATTTATCGCCTGTTTACTGAAGGTCTATATAGCAGTAACCCTGAACTGGACGACGCAGGTCGGCTTCACATGGACGGTTACGAAACCAATGATAAGACTCAAGCAAAAATAGAAGCACTCTGGGATCAAGTAACTCAGGACAACTTCCATCAGCTTGCCGATTACGAAGGATATCATCAGGAGTTCCTGCACTTATTCGGTTTTGGCTTCGATAATGTCGATTATGACGCGGATATTGATCCAAAAGTAAACTGGTAAGCGTTGTGGGAAAAATGCTAAAATCCCAACGATAAGTGTGGAAAATGTTTCAGGTTGCCGATGACAAGCCCCCTGAAGGCGGTTGTTTGTGTCGGTAACTATTTGATTATTCAGGTTTCCAGCCCTGGTGGCTGGTTGTGATGAATCTTCCCTTAACGAGTAGTGCAAACGCATATGATTACGATCAAGAAAGGGCTGGACATCCCTATTAAAGGGGCGCCCCAGCAAGAGCTATCCGACGGTAAGGCTGTGACGACGGTCGCTACCCTAGGTGAAGAATACGTGGGTATGCGCCCAACCATGCACGTGAAAGAAGGTGACCAGGTTAAAAAAGGTCAGCTGATTTTCGAGGATAAGAAAAACCCTGGTGTCAAGTACACAGCCCCTGGTGCTGGTGTAGTAAAAGACATCCTGCGTGGTGAGCGCCGAGTGTTGCAGGCGGTTGTTATTGAGTTGAAAGGTGACGAGCAAGTTACTTTCGACAAATTTGACAGCGACAAACTCAATTCATTAGGTCGTGAAAAAGTTCAGGACATTTTGGTTGAGTCTGGTCAATGGACAGCTCTTCGTACCCGTCCTTATAGTAAGTCTCCGGCATTAGATGCAGAAGCCAGCGCGATTTTTGTTAACGCGATGGATTCTAACCCATTAGCTGGTGACCCAACTTTATTTATAAATGAACAGAAACAAGCTTTCATTGATGGTCTGAAGGTTCTTTCTAACCTGACCGAAGGTAAGTTGTTTGTTTGTAAAGAGGGTAATGCTGAAGTGGATACTGGTGACGCAGATGTCACGCTGGAGTCATTTTCAGGCCCTCACCCATCAGGTTTGGTTGGTACTCATATACACTTCCTTCAGCCTGCTAGCATCAAACGCCCGGTATGGCACATAGGTTATCAGGACGTTATAGCTTACGGTAAGTTATTCACTACAGGTGAAATCTTTACTGACCGCGTTGTCTCCGTTGCCGGAGAAGGTGTGAAAGAACCTCGTCTACTGCGTACTCGCTTAGGTGCTAACTTGCATGAGTTAACGGATGGTGAGCTAAGTGGTGATAATCAACGTATTATCTCAGGGTCAGTCCTGCATGGTCACACTGCGGATGACGAGCATGCCTGGTTAGGTCGTTTTCACAATCAGGTTAGTGTTATTCCGGAAGGCAATTATAAAGAGTTTTTGGGCTGGATACGGCCGGGCTCTGACTTGCACTCAGTAACACGTGCTTATGCCGGACACTTTAATCCGAAGAAGTTATTCAGCATGACAACGTCACTGAATGGTTCTTCACGTTCAATGGTTCCAATTGGTAACTACGAACGCGTAATGCCTTTGGACATTCTGCCAACGTTACTGCTACGTGACTTGTTGTCAGGGGATACTGATGAAGGTCAGCAACTAGGTTGTCTGGAACTGGACGAGGAAGACCTCGCATTGTGCACTTATGTTTGCCCCGGGAAGTACGAATATGGCCCGGTGCTGCGTGACTGTCTCACTAAGATTGAGAAAGAAGGCTAACCATGAGCTTGAAAGACACACTCGAGCGTATTGAACCGCAATTTGAAGAAGGCGGTAAATACGAGAAGTGGTACGCGCTTTACGAAGCCGTAGCCACTATTTTGTACACACCAGGTACTGTGACTAAGTCGGCTACGCATGTTCGTGACCGTATCGATCTTAAGCGCATTATGATTCTGGTGTGGATGATGACGTTCCCGGCAATGTTCTGGGGTATGTACAACGTTGGTAACCAGGCTGCTTTGGCTTTGGCTGACGGTTATGCGCTTTCTGACGTCTGGCAGGTTGGGTTATTCCACTTGTTCGGCGGCGAGTTAGGCGCTAGTGCTGGATGGGGCACGAAACTTTGGTATGGTGCCTGTTTCTACGTACCTATTTATGCGGTTACCTTTATTGTTGGTGGTTTCTGGGAAGTGTTGTTTGCGTCTATTCGTAAGCACGAAGTTAACGAAGGCTTCTTTGTTACTTCGGTTTTATTCTCCCTGATTTTACCGGCGACAACACCATTGTGGCAGGTTGCTTTAGGTATCACTTTCGGTGTCGTTATTGGTAAGGAAATTTTTGGCGGTACTGGCCGCAACTTCCTTAACCCGGCACTAACCGGTCGCGCATTCTTATACTTCGCTTATCCTGCCAGCATGTCAGGTGATTCCATCTGGACTGCCGTCGATGGCTTTTCTGGTGCAACAAACCTAGGTAAAGCGGCTCTGGGTGAAATGGATTATGGGAATACTCAGCTTTGGTGGGACGCCTTCCTTGGTAACATCCAGGGATCAGTAGGCGAAGTCTCAACCTTACTGATTTTGATTGGCGGCTTAGCGTTAATTTATTTCCGTATTGCCTCCTGGCGTATCGTTCTGGGTGTCTTTGCTGGTATGGTTCTGTTCTCCGGACTACTTAACCTTGTTGGTAGCGAGACCAATCCAATGTTCGCAATGCCTTGGTACTGGCACTTAGTATTAGGTGGTTTTGCCTTTGCAATGATGTTTATGGCTACCGACCCGGTATCAGCGTCCTTTACCAATAAAGGGAAGTTTGCGTACGGCTTGTTAATTGGTTTTATGACGGTCATGATTCGTGTCATTAACCCGGCATTCCCGGAAGGCATCATGTTGGCCATCTTATTTGCTAACGTATTTGCACCGTTATTTGACCACTTTGTAGCACAGGCAAATATCAAACGGAGGTTAGCGCGCAATGGCTAAGAAAAATGAAAGTTTAGGCAAGACCGTTGGTGTCGTGCTAGCGCTTTGCCTGGTTTGCTCAATTGTTGTTTCTGGCGCTGCTATTGGTTTGAAACCAATGCAGGAAAAGAATGCGGCACTTGATATGCAGAAGAACGTTTTGGATGCTGCCGGTATTCTGGAAGCCGATACCGACGTTGTTGAAACTTACAAGCAACGCATCGATACCATGGTTGTCAGCCTTGAAGATTTAACCGTTAAGGAAGACATTGACCCGACATCTTTTAGCAACCGCAAAGCAGCGAGTGACCCTGAAAGAAGTAAAAAACTTGAGAAAAAGAACGACCCTGCTGGTTTGGGTACCCGCGAAAATTTAACACAGATTTATCTTGTTAAAGATGAAAGCGGCGAAACAACAGGTCTTGTTCTTCATGTTCGTGGCCAGGGGCTATGGGGAACCATGTACGGCTTGCTGGCATTAGAAGGCGACTTTGACACTGTTAAAGGCGTTAACTTCTACGAGCACTCTGAAACTCCGGGGCTTGGTGGTGAAATCACCAATCCGGCCTGGGTAAAAACTTGGCAAGGTAAAGAAGTTTACGGCGAGGACGGTAACGTCCAGTTTGAAGTGGTAAAAGGCGGCGCCAAAGGCGAGCACGAAGTTGATGCGCTTTCTGGTGCAACTTTGACCAGTAATGGTGTTGAATACCTGGTTCAATTCTGGATGGGCGAAAATGGTTACGGTCCATTACTCAAGAAACTTCGTGAGGGAGAGTTGAACAATGGCTAATGTAAAAGAAATGAAGTCCGTATTATTCGGACCGATATTCGCCAACAACCCCATCGCACTGCAGATCCTTGGTATCTGTTCTGCATTGGCTGTAACGTCGAAAATGAGCAACACCTTGGTTATGTGTATTGCACTAACTGCGGTTGTCGCGTGCTCTAACTTATTTATTTCGATTATCCGGAATCATATTCCGTCAAGCGTACGTATTATTGTCCAAATGACAATTATTGCGAGCTTGGTTATTGTCGTTGACCAGATACTAAAAGCTTACGCTTACTCAATTTCTAAAGAGTTGTCAGTGTTCGTTGGCTTAATCATTACTAACTGTATCGTTATGGGTCGCGCAGAAGCTTACGCTATGAAGAGCACTCCGTTTATGTCCTTCCTGGACGGACTGGGTAACGGTTTAGGTTACTCAGTGGTGCTGTTGGTTGTTGGCTTCATTCGTGAACTCTTTGGTTCAGGCAGCTTGTTTGATGTACAGATTTTACCTCTGGCATCACAAGGTGGTTGGTTCGAGCCGGTTGGCTTGTTACTGATGCCACCTAGTGCCTTCTTCATCATTGGCGGGTTTATCTGGGTACTGCGTACCTTCCGCACTGAACAAGTTGAACCTAAGGAGTAATGGTCATGGAAAACTATATCAACCTGTTCATCCGCGCGGTTTTCATTGAAAACCTGGCATTGTCCTTCTTCTTAGGTATGTGTACGTTTTTGGCTGTATCTAAGAAAGTAAAAACAGCATTTGGTCTGGGTGTCGCGGTTATTGTTGTATTGGGTATTTCGGTACCGGTTAACAACTTAATTTACCACAACATTCTGGCCCCAGGTGCTCTGGAATGGGCTGGCTTCCCGGATGCGGATCTAAGTTTCCTGAAGTTTCTGACCTTTATAGGTGTTATTGCCGCTATTGTGCAGATATTGGAAATGGCATTGGATAAATATGTACCTGCACTTTACAACGCACTGGGTATTTTCCTGCCACTCATTACCGTTAACTGCGCTATTTTTGGTGGCGTAGCTTTCATGGTCGAGCGTGATTACAATTTTGGCGAATCCGTTGTTTTCGGAATTGGTAGTGGTGTTGGCTGGGCTTTAGCTATTGTTGCTTTGGCTGCAGTGCGCGAAAAACTGAAATATGCAGATGTACCTGATGGCCTGCGTGGCTTAGGTATCACATTTATTTCAGTGGGTCTGATTGGTTTGGGCTTTATGTCGTTCTCCGGCGTATCCTTATAACCAGTGTGTTGAATCGGTAAAAAAAGGTACGAATCGATGCAAGAGATATATCTCGGTGTAGGGATGTTTACCATCATCGTACTGGTTTTGGTTGCGATTATTATGTTCGCAAAATCAAAGCTGGTACCTCAGGGTGATGTGGAAATCCTGATTAATGACGACGAAGACAAAAAAATCGTGACCCAGCCAGGCACTAAACTTCTGGGCGCGCTGGCTAATGCGGGTATTTTCGTCTCGTCAGCTTGTGGTGGTGGTGGTTCATGTGGCCAGTGTCGTGTCACAGTTAAAGAGGGTGGCGGTGACATATTGCCGACTGAACTTGACCACATTACTAAACGTGAAGCTCGTGAAGGCTGTCGTCTTTCCTGTCAGGTTAACGTTAAACAGGACATGGAAATTGAATTACCAGAAGAAGTTTTTGGTATTCGTAAGTGGGACTGTACGGTTAAGTCGAACGATAACGTAGCAACCTTCATTAAAGAGTTTATTGTTCAGTTACCGGAAGGCGAAGAAGTGCCTTTCCGCGCAGGTGGTTTCATTCAGATTGAAGCTCCACCGCATCACGTTAAATACAAAGACTTTGATATCTCCGAAGAATATCATGGAGATTGGGATCGTTTCGGTTTCTTTGATGTTGAGTCTAAAGTTGACGAAGAGGTTGTACGCGCTTATTCAATGGCTAACTATCCGGAAGAAAAAGGCATTATTATGCTGAACGTCCGTATAGCAACGCCGCCACCTAACGACTTAAGCTTGCCTGCAGGCAAAATGTCATCGTACATTTTCAGTCTGAAGCCAGGCGATAAAGTCACAATTTCAGGTCCATTTGGTGAATTCTTTGCCAAAGACACTGACGCTGAAATGGTCTTTATTGGTGGTGGTGCCGGTATGGCGCCAATGCGTTCTCATTTGTTTGATCAGATGCGTCGTATAAAAACGGATCGTAAAGTATCGTTCTGGTACGGTGCGCGCTCGAAAAAAGAAATGTTCTATGTTGAAGATTTCGACATGCTGGCCGAAGAGAACGAGAACTTTGACTGGCACGTGGCATTATCTGATCCACAACCGGAAGATAATTGGGAAGGCGATACTGGCTTTATTCACAACGTTCTTTATGAGCGTTATCTTAAAGACCACGACGCACCAGAAGATTGTGAGTTCTACATGTGTGGACCACCGGTTATGAACGCGGCAGTTATCAACTTGTTGAAAGACTTAGGCGTTGAAGACGAAAATATCATGTTGGATGACTTTGGTGGTTAATTCATGATGCTATCGAAATTGTCGATTGCTAAAATTTGGCTAGCCCTTCTGGGGCTGGCCTTTTTAGTTTCTTGTTCTGATTCACCTGAGAAAATATCCTTTAGCGGTAAGACTATGGGAACCACCTATAGTGTCACTGTCTACTCTAAGGATCCCAGACACAACAAAGAAGAGATTCAGAAGAAAGTTGATATAGTGCTCAAAAGAGTTAATGCACAAATGTCGACTTATGATCCAGAGTCTGAACTCTCCCAGTTTAATCAGTTTAAAAGTACCCAACCTATGGTTATTAGCCGCGACCTTGAACGGGTAGTTAATCGTGGTCTCGAAATTGCTGAGGAAACGGAAGGTGCTCTGGATATAACCGTTGGTCCCCTGGTGAATCTTTGGGGCTTTGGTCCTCAGGCTAGGCCAGAAAAAGAACCGTCTGAAGAAGAGTTGAATGCGGTTCGTGAAAAAACGGGCTATCAGAAACTACGCGTAGAAAATCATCAGTTGATTAAAGACAACCCGGAGCTATACGTCGACCTGTCGACTATTGCCAAAGGCTATGGCGTCGACAGAGTTGCTCATTTATTAGATCAATTGCGGATAAAGCAGTACCTGGTGGAAATTGGCGGTGAGGTTATTGCAAAAGGCGGCAAACCGGATGAAGCATTATGGCGCCTGGCTATAGAAAAACCGGTTTCAACGGAACGTGCGGTGCAACGTGTTGTCCAATTTAAAGACGGCGCTTTGGCGACATCGGGTGATTACCGGAACTATTATGAAGAAGATGGTAAACGATATTCGCATATTATTGATCCGGTAACTGGTGCTCCAGTGCAGCATAACTTGGTTTCTACTTCAGTTTATGCTGAGGACACAATGTCTGCCGACGCTTATGCAACTGCATTATTTGTAATGGGAACGGAGAAAGCAAAGTCCTTCGCAAAAAAACACAATATGGCAGTTATGCTCATTTATAAAACCGATGACGGTTTTGAAGAGTATATGAGTGAAGCATTTAAGCCGTTGTTGGCTGAGCAGTAGTAGGAGTTTTAATGCAAACCTTTATAATGGTATTCGCCTTATTCATCATCGTTGTGCTGGCAATGGCCGTTGGCTATATTGTACAGCGCAAGACAATTTCCGGCAGCTGTGGTGGTATCGGCGCTCTGGGTATGGAAAAAGCCTGTGACTGTGATGAACCATGCGATAAGCGAAAAGATAGAATGAGAAAGGAACAAACCTGGAAAGAAAACCAGATTCATTGACCCTTTTAGTCATAAAGGTTATAAACATATAACTTTTAGTTAATTTGGAGGGTGGCATGAAACCAATAGATATTCAGACAAACGCAAACGAACTTTATCTGGATTGTAATGCTACCACTCCGGTACTTCCCGAAATTATCCAAGCTGTTTCGCATACGATGGAAACAGTTTTTGGTAACCCTTCAAGTAGCCATATTACGGGCTTAAAAGCTCGTTATATTCTGGATACCACGCGTCAGTTAGCTCGTAAAATTGTTGGTTTGCCTTCAGGGCGGCTTATTTTTACCAGTGGCGCGACAGAAGGCATTCAGACGGCCGTGGTTTCTGCAATTAATGCAGCTATGCAGGTTGCTCCCGATAAGCGAAAAAAATACCTGCTGTATGGTGCCACGGAACACAAAGCCGTGCCCCAAGCTTTAGCTCACTGGAATCAGTTACTTGGACTGGAGGCAGAGCTTGTTGCCATTCCGGTTGATAAACAAGGCCTGTTGGATAACCAGTTTATTGCTGAGCATGTCAAAGATGCTGCCATGATATGCACTATGGCTGTTAACAACGAAACCGGTGTTATTCAGAACTTAAAACAACTGGAAAAGACAATACGTCAGCATAGCCCGGATGTACCCTGGATGGTTGACTGCGTTCAGGTACTAGGGAAAAAAGCTCTTAATTTAGATGAAACAACCATTGATTACGCTCCGTTTAGTGGCCATAAGCTTTATGGCCCCAAAGGTATCGGGTTTATGGCGGTTCGGGATTCAGCACCTTATACCCCTTTAATTATTGGTGGAGGGCAGGAGTCAGGCCTGCGTTCCGGAACCGAAAACTTACCCGGAATAGCAGCATTAAATGCGTTATTTGAATTGATGCTGGATGGCAGTAACCGTCGCTTTCATAGTGAAGCTAAATTACAGGATTATCGATCTCAGTTGGTTGGAGCCCTGCGGTCAGCTTTCCCTTCTATTGTATTTAATCATGATTTTGAGCTGTCGGTTCCTACGACGCTGAACTTCTCCGTAGAAGGAGTTGCCTCGCGCGATATTATGGATGTTTTTGACGCCTGTCAGATAAGAGTGAGTTCAGGCTCTGCATGCAGTTCTAAGGTAACAAAAAGCTTTGTTTTAGACGCTATGGGGCTGGAAGAGTGGCGCAGCGGTTCCGCTATTCGATTATCTTTTGGTCCGGCAACGCGACAAGAGGAAATTACTGAGGCTTGTGTACGTATAAAACAAGCTGCTGACGCATTAAGAAATTCCTGTCTAATTGTTGCGGACACGAATAACGATAACGACGCTCAGTTAGATGGTGTTGTGCAACTGAAGTACGATGATCATTGCTGTTACCTGGTGATAGATAAGCAAGCTAAAGAAATAGCCGTTATCGATCCTCATCCGGCTTTGGCTGGCAGAATTGAAAATATTGTCAGCTGCCAGCACTATCGAGTGAAAGCTGTGGTATCGACATCAGCTGATTCAATTACCAGCCAGTCCATCGAGTTGTTATTGCCAATACTTATGCCTGACCAGTCTATAGACGAGTATGATGTATTTGGCTGGCCGCATTCTGCGGCCGATTCGTGCGACGCGGTTCCGGTTGAGTGCGAAGGCAGCGTCATTGGCTGTGTGAGTATTGGTGAGCGGCGTTTATTTCGAGTCGGTAGCCGTAATCCGGTCTATGTATTAAGTGAATCAGCCACACTGAAAAGTCGGGTTGCGTCAGACTTTTTATTTACGGGGGCTGAGGCAGCATCAAGCGCTTATGAGTGTTTTATCGGAGAGAATACGCTTATTTGCCCGGGACAGGATTCGGAGCACCATATCGTTTACACTCCTTGTGAATTAAACGGCGACTGTCGTGTTGATGATGGCGTTAATATTCCGGTCGGAGATACTGACGAATTCTGGCATCGCGATGATTTGTTAATTGTTGATGTGCGAGAGCGGCAGGAGCACGTGTTGTCCGATATTCCCTGTAATGCAGAGGTGGTTAATGTACCATTGACTGAAGTCATTCAGTTTATACACAGTAACTCACACTTGCGAGAACGCGATATTATTTGCTTATGTCGCTCGGGCAACAGAAGCCAGGTTGTCGCTAACGTGCTTAAGCGGCACGGATTTAATAGCCGTCACTTATTAGGTGGGCTGGCTTTATTAAGTTCTCCAGCCGCTTAATGTACGTGAACTGTTAGAGCTTAGGGCGCTGTTGCGGCGCCTGCCATTGCAAACGGCCAACGTAGCCATCTTTACCAACCAGCCAGCAACTGATATCCCCATGACACTGAATATTCCAGATGTTGGCATCAGAGAGCTTAAACCATTTCTTAGTTTGTAGGTTAAGTGCCGCCGCGCCCTGGGGGTTAGACGTTAGTAACCAGGAACCGTTGTGATCGATAAGGCTCAAGCTATAAAGAGCGCCTTTAATTGGTGGCCCGGGCAAGGCTTCAAATTCGTTATTTTGATAATGCCATAAACGATTTTCATCGCCAGAAGCATCATTTAAGTCACCACCAGCAATATAAAAGGTTTTATCGTCAATAGGCCACACACTGGTAATGCCCGCCATAGGGCCTGCTTCCATTGGTGTTTCTACCACACGAAAGCGAATGCCAAACGAGCCTTTAATTAATACTCGAGCTTTATCAGCATTACCCGTTGCAATCATCCAGTTGTCGTTATTAAAGCGGGCACAGCTGCCACTTGAGGCGAAACCACCTTCATTAGATTGAGGCGGCTCGGCGACCGCGCTGCGAACTTGCATCCAGTTGCGACCATCGGCACTGCGTACCATCCGCCATTCATCTCCAACACTGTCGCCATGTACCCAGGCTTCGCCGCTAGGAGAAAGTGCCATGCAGTTGAAGAAGCTGTCCGCTTCGCCGCGATAACGCAGACGCCAACTGTTACCACCATTCTCAGTATAGTAAATACGTGACTGACCTCCTGTACCAACACTTAATGCATAGGCGCGGCGGTCATCAATAGCTTCAATATCGCGAAAATCCAGATCATTAGGTCCGGGTTGAAAATACTCCCAGCTTTTCCCTGAATCTGTGGTTCTGGCTACGGTTCCTTTCTCACCGGAGATCCAAATAGTATCGCGACTAACAGGACTTACCCCCACCCATTGTTGCTGGCGGACGTTATCAAAAATTTCGATTTCCGGAGGCTCAGCAACTGCTGACAAACTGAACAATGCGCTGAAAGGCAAAGCGAGCCTAAGTATATTAACGGCTCGCTGCTGTAGCTTCGATGTCATAGACGTAACCTAATTAATTATGCATGTTATTGAGTGTAACACGTTTCCTTTTTACCGATACGTCAGTTCGAAGCTGCCGGTTTACTGGGCGTCGAAACACAATCCATTATCAGAAATGCTGTCGTCACTCATCAGATACAAATAAGTCGGCATCAGATCTTTTGGTGTTTTAAGTGACTTCGCGTCTTCTGCCGGATACGCTTTTGCACGCATCGCTGTGCGGGTCGCGCCGGGGTTAATGACGTTGGTGCGTAATTTGGTATCTTCATACTCGTCGGCAATAACCTGAGCCATACCTTCTGTAGCAAATTTACTGACAGAATATGGTCCCCAGAATGCCCGGCCGTTTCTTCCTACGCCGGAAGACGTGAAAACTAAGGAGGCATTCGGAGACTTTTCCATTACCGGAATCAGTGCCTGAGTCATGGCAAACTGACCCGTTACGTTAACCTGCATAATGTCGTCCCAGCTGTCTTTCTCAATGTGCGTAAAAGGGGACAGAATGCCAAGCAACCCAGCGTTATGCAGTACGCCGTCAAGTTTACCGAACTGATCGGCAATGGTCGCTGCCATATCGCGGTAATGATTTTCTGTCGCGCCTTTAATATCTAGCGGAATAATTGCCGGTTGTGGGCTTCCCTGAGCGATAATTTCGTCATAGACCGACTCCAGCTTGCTGACCGTACGCCCCAGTAAAATAACTGTAGCACCATGTTCCGCGTAGCTCAGAGCGGCTTGACGACCAATTCCGTCGCCTGCACCAGTAACTAAAATAACCTTATTTTTCAATAATTCAGGGCTTGCCTGATAATCATGTACGGTTTTAATTTCCATAACAGTTTCTTAATACCATTGGACTGTGGTCGGGTGAGTGGGCTATTGTAACGATATTCGAGTAACTTCTCAGCAAACGAACGAAAAATCGGTAAAAAGCCTTTCATCTTATTTGATACAGGTGTATAAAAATCGTTAAGAGAAGACGTAAAATAACAAATCATAAAAAGAATTGAGGATACCTCATGAAGAAATTATTACTTCCGCTTGCAATTGGTTCTGCACTTAGCCTTGTAGGCTGTGGTAGCGGTGACGAAGCTCCTGTTACAGAAACTGAAGTTAGTGTTGCTGCGTCTCGCGTAGTTTTTGATCCGTCGAATGGTGCTTTACCTGTACCAACAAACATACTCTTAAGCGGATCAGTTGACGGTACGTTGAATTTGCCGGTTGAAGATGCGTCAGATATAGCAAACCCTCAGGTTGCTATCAATGGGCTTGATGGCTGGGGTACGCACTCAACCTTAACTTTTAATTTCTCATTACCAGTTGATGAAAACGGTGAGAAAGTCACTATTGAAGCTGCGAGCCTGGAAGCTCAGGGTTCAATACGGGTATTTGAAACGATTCAGGGCGGCAGCGCTGTTTCTGAGCAATGTGCCGCTGCAAATCCTGCGGCTGTATGTGCCGTAACAGGTGAGCTTGAACACAATACCGACTTTACGGTTAAAGCAACGGGTGAGGGCAGTGTTGCCGTTGTACCACTGCGTCCATTCAAACCTAAAACCGGTTACCTGGTGGTATTGACCGACAATATTCAAGACTCCCTCGGTCGCGATGTTAAACCATCACAAACCTATACATTAATGAAGCGTAATGCCGATGAGAAGCCTGTTTCAGGTGATGCAAGTGCAGTCTCTCTGCAGCGCCTGGTTAACAGTTATGAAGGTTCTTTAGAGCAGTTTGGCGTTGATCCTGAAGGCGTGATTTACAGCTCGAACTTTACTACACAGTCTGTGGGTGATGTTTTGGGCGCGACTAAAAGTTTACTAGGACAACGGGTTTCGGCTTCTAATCCACCAGTGCTTCAAGCCGTTTCTCAGGGGATTACTTTGAATACGGTTTTGTCCGGCGCAGGAATTACTGATCCGAACGTTCTGGCTGTAGCAAGTGCAGCAAAAGTTTATGGAGGGCAGGTAGACTTACCTTATTACTCGCCGTTACCTACTACAGAGAACCCAAATGCACCTTTGACAGGACGGTGGACGGCTCAATGTGATAGTCCGGCTGCTATACTAAATGCTTTGCAGGCTGGTGAAATTGATGCTGCAGCTGAGGGAATCAGTGCTGCAATGATTGATGATCCAAAATTGATGCTGCCGCCTAACGACTGCTTTGATATTGAAGGTGTTGATGAGGAACGCAATTTAACTCGATATAATCCTATTCCTGCAAATCAGGGCGATCAGACTATAGAAGCGTTTATTACCATTCCTGATTTGGCAACGGCAAATGGCGTGCGAGCTACAATGGGGCTTGATCCTTTAACCGCTCCGGCCAATGGTTGGCCTGTTATTATCTTCCAACACGGTATTACGGGCGAGAAAGAAAATGCTGCAGCAATAGCGGGGACTTTCGCAGTAGCCGGATTTGCGACTGTTGCCATCGACCATCCATTGCATGGCGGGCGTGCATTTGATGTCGACAATGACGGCACTGATGATATCGACGCATCCAGTGAAAGTGGCGTTACCGCTTATATGAACTTAAGCAGTTTATTAACGACACGAGATAACTTGCGTCAGTCTATTACTGACCTTATTGGGCTTCGTCTAAGTTTGAATTACTTTCAGGATGCGGGTGCTACAGAAGAACTAAACGGTCAGGATGTGCATTTTGTTGGACATTCTTTAGGCGCAATTGCCGGAACTGGTTTCACAGCCTTAGCTAATACGTCTTTCGGTGAAGACAGCCCGCTTGCGGCTCTTGATGGACAGTTTTCTGTTCAAGCCTCAAGTTTAGGTATGCCAGGTGGTAGCATAGCGAGTTTCCTATTGGCTTCTGACAGCTTCGGACCGACTATTAAAGCAACTTTACTCTATTCGTCTAACCCAGAGTTTAAAGCGGCGGCCGACCAGGCTATCGCTGGCGGCGCGACTCTTGAAGAATTCTACGCAGGATTTATGACACAAGCGTCAGAACAGCAAGTTGCGCAAATTAATGCAACTCTTGAACAGTTCGCTTTTGCGGCTCAGACCGTTATCGATTCAGGCGACCCTGTTAACTATGCAAGTAGCGTAGTCGCATCGGAAACACCTGTACTTATGATTGAAGCTGTAGGTGATGCAGTAATTCCAAACGCAGTTGAAAATAAACCTTTGGCAGGTACCGAACCTCTAGCCGGATTACTAGGTTTAGAGGGCATTTCTGAGACAACAACACCTGATGGCAATTCAGTGTCGGGCATCGTTCGTTTTGGCGGTGATGCAGAGCACGCTTCATTAGTTAGTTCAGAATCGTCTGCGGCGGTTACGGCTGAAATGCAGCAACAAATCGCATTTTGGTTTGCATCTGATATGATGCAAGTGACAATCAGCGACGCAGATTTGGTAGAATAATCTCAGGTTATTGAACACTTGGTATTCAAAGGCCGGCAGTTATGCTGGCCTTTTTCGTTTTAGGAGAGTGGTATGGATTTTGTTGCTGATATTGGAGGTTTTTTACTAAAAGCCGCTATTATTGTGGTGGCTGTTGGTTTTATTGTGGGCCTTATTGCTCAGGCGGCGCAGAAACAGAAAAAGAGTAAAGGTGACTTACAAGTCACGCATTTATCTAAAGAGCTGAATGAGCTGAGTGAACAATTGAAAATTGAGCTTATGGATAAAAAAGCTCAGAAAAAAGCACTGAAAGCGTTAAAGAAAAAGAAGGCTGTGCAGAATAAAGAGAAACGTCTTTTTGTTATTGATTTTAAAGGCAGCATGGATGCAAAAGAGGTCGACAGTTTACGCCATGAAGTTAACGCTATTCTAAACTTGGCCACCGAGAAAGACGAAGTACTGGTAAGACTGGAAAGCGGCGGTGGTGTGGTTAATGGTTATGGTCTGGCGGCGGCTCAGTTGCTGCGTTTAAGAGAGCATAACTTAACCGTTAATGTTGCTATAGATAAAGTGGCTGCAAGCGGCGGTTATATGATGGCCTGTGTTGGTCATAAGCTCATGGCGGCACCTTTTGCCTTTATCGGCTCAATAGGCGTGGTTGCGCAAATACCGAATTTTCATCGGCTTTTGAAAAAGCATAATGTCGATTTTGAGCAATTAACCGCGGGTGAATATAAGCGCACTTTGACTATCTTTGGTGAAAATACAGATGAAGGGCGTCGTAAGTTTAAACAGGATTTAGAGGCCATTCACCGTCAGTTTAAGTCTTTTGTTCAGGAAAATCGCAGTGAGCTAGATATAGACAAAGTCGCAACAGGCGAGGTCTGGTCAGGTCAGGAAGCAAAAGAGCTTGGCCTGATTGATGAAGTGACGACCAGTGACGCGTGGTTAATGAAACAGCATAAAGGTTTTGACGTATTAAAATTACAGTATGTTATCCGTAAACCGCTAAGTGAACGTTTTGCGAAAGGTATGTCTGTTATTATTCATACCTTAAAATCTTCCTTAACCCGGTCAGATGTCGCACAATAGAAGGTGTTCAGCGAGGCTTACAGTTTTATAGCTGCTTATTTAAAAGCTTTCTGCTAGGCTGTCGCAGTTTTTTAGAATGAATAATAAAGGACGCTTATGAGCGAAAAGAAAAAACTCAGTCTGACTAGCCGCATTGTTATCGGCATGGTCGCTGGGATCATTCTCGGTACCATTATTCGTTACGTTGCCGGTGATAATGCCTGGGTTTCTTTGTATTTAACCAATGGTCTTTTCGACGTTGTTGGTCAAATATTCATTACCTCTTTGAAAATGCTGGTTGTGCCATTGGTGTTTGTATCACTGGTGGTCGGAACCTGTTCCTTAAGTGACCCTAGTAAGCTTGGGCGCTTAGGCGGAAAAGCAGTGGGCATGTATATGGTCACCACGGCCATAGCAATTACTTTTGCAATTGGCTCGGCAATTCTGGTGCAACCGGGCTCGGGTATTGAGCGTGCTTCAGATGCCAGCTTTGAGCCCAGTGAAGCACCATCGGTCAGCGAAGTCATTGTTAATTTGTTTCCCGACAACCCCATTAACGCAATGGCTGAAGGCAATATGCTGCAAATTATTGTGTTTGCATTGCTGTTCGGTATTTCTATGGCCCTGGTTGGTAAACCGGGTGAACGTTTGAAAGGCTTTTTCGATGATTTGAATTCGGTCATCATGAAGTTGGTTGTTATTTTAATGAACCTGGCGCCTTATGGTGTATTTGCGTTAATGGCTAAGCTGTTTACGGAAATTGGCGTGGAAATGATAGGCAGTCTGGCCAAGTACTTCCTGCTTGTGCTGTTTGTGCTGCTCGCTCATGGTTTAATTGTTTACCCCATATTTATGCGCGTTCTGGCACGGGTTAAGCCGGGTATCTTTATGCGTAAGATGCGGGATGCTCAACTGTTTGGCTTTAGCACAGCAAGCAGTAATGCGACTATGCCTATCACGTTAGAAACCGTTACCCGTCGTTTAGGTGTTAGTAACAGTGTCGGTTCCTTCACTGTGCCGCTGGGCGCTACCATCAACATGGATGGTACGGCTATTATGCAAGGTGTTGCTACCGTCTTTATTGCGCAGGTTTATGGCCTGGACTTAGGCGTTGCTGAATACCTGATGGTGATTATGACTGCGACGCTCGCGTCTGTCGGTACAGCTGGCGTGCCCGGGGTTGGGCTTATCATGCTCGCCATGGTGCTGCAGCAAGTTGGTTTACCGGTTGAAGGTATTGGCCTTATTATCGGTGTGGATCGCTTGTTGGATATGACCCGAACCGCAGTTAACGTAACCGGTGACGCGATGGTCAGTTGTGTGGTTGCGCGCTCAGAAGGCGACTTTGATGAAGATGTTTATTATGACAACGACGCTGGCAAAAAGCTGGAAGAGCTCTAACGGCTGACGTTTTTCCGGTTATTACTTTGAGAGCCGGTGCACACTCAAGTGTGCACCGGTACTCCTGAGTGAAAACGTAGCTCAGTATCTTCAGACATAATCAATTCTGCTTCCCACTCTCTGAACTGATTAACCCGCTCGGTAATGTCCGTATCGCTTAGCTTCTGCGCTAACTCGAGGTAATCCTGATAATGGCGTGCTTCTGAACGTAACAGGGACACGTAAAAGCGAGCTATATCCTCATCCAGATAAGGAGCCAGTGCGGCAAAGCGCTCACAAGAGCGCGCTTCAATAAGAGCGCCTATAATTAACTTATCAATTAAGGCCTGCGGCTCGTATGTACGTACATGCCGGATCAGGCTGGCCGCATAACGCGATGCGCTGAGCTTATAAAGGGGCACATCACGCGCCTGCATTATTTCAAGAACCTGCTGGAAGTGATGTAGCTCTTCCCGAATTAAACGGGACATTTTATCAATAATTTCGTCGGCGTATGTTTGTGACTCTGCGGCTTGTAAAGCGTGAGACAGCTGCTTGCTTTGTTTAAGTTGTTGAAAATCTCCGATACCGCGATAAACCAGGTCTTCGTAAGGCTGCAGAGCGTCAAGCAGGGTTTGTCCGTGATCTTTATTAACGGCATAACGGCGCAGCAATAAGGCTGCACTTTGAGCCGCTTTTAGCTCACAGTGCAAATGATCCAGTAAGATGACGGGCAGATTCTCAGCCAGCGACGCTTGCTTAACCCACTCAGGAGGCGTTCGGCAAAGTAAAAACGAGTGTATTGGGTCGAGTAGATTTAGATAGGGTTCGACGAGACTATAGTTCACAGCGATCCTTCTTGGCGTAAAAGGTGTAATAAGAAATTAACAACTAACCCTTTGTCCTATAACAAAAGGCCTTGACAGAATACCGGTGGTGCTGAATATTAGATACATGGGGTGAATTTTTCAGCAGTACCCGCATCAAAAATTATAACGTATTTACGAATTTGGCGGTATGACCGCGAACTATGGGGAAGTGAAATTATGATACTGAATCATATTTGGGGTTTATACGCCCATCCAGCGCAAGAGTGGAAATCGATAGACAGCAAGCGTGAGAGCTTTCTTTATTCGTGTTCTCATATTTTACTGATAGCAATATTACCTTGTCTGGCAGCTTACTATGCTTCAGCTCATATTGGCTGGAGTGTCGGTGCACGTGAGTCCATTTATCTTACCCAAAGCAGCGGCGTTATGCTTGGCGTCGCAATGTATATTGGTATTTTGGGAGCCACATTTGCATTGGCTTACTTAATTTACTGGATGGCAAAAACTTTTGGGGCTGATCCCAGTTATACGAAGTCGCTTGAATTAGCAGCTTACGCGGCAACTCCGGTTATTATGTCTGGAATAGCGTCAGTTTATCCTGAATTGTGGTTTGTTGCGTCGGTTTTCCTTATTGGCGTGGCTTATTCGGTTTACCTGCTTTACTCAGGCCTGCCGGTTATTATGCACATTCCGGAAGAACGTGGCTTTCTGTACGCGAGCTCGGTAGTGACCGCAGGTCTTATTGCTATGGTTGTACTCATGGCAACAACCGCCATTTTATGGACCAATGGTTTTGGGCCAGATTTTATTTCTTAAGGTAAATGCTAAATAAAAAAATGCCCGGTTCTGTTTAACCAGAATCGGGCATTTTTTATTGTTTTCAATAAAGTGCTTTCGTAAAAGTTATTTCTTCAGGTAATGACCCGCCAGACAAGTAACCGGAGCTGCTGTTGGTTTGCCGTGTTGCCAGTCTCCGCCTTCCACACCGCTACCGGCAATATCAATATGGATATAACTTATTGGGTGCTCACTATCAATGCCATGATTGTCCAGGCCGGATACTCCGGTCAGAAATGCCATTGGGAACTGGTGTCCACGTGGCGTAGCAGCAGAAGGACCGTTGTTAGATGACAACAGGTCATCGCACAAGGTACGGCCTTTAACAAAGTCAAAGTCTTCACGACGTGACCAGGATATTTCTGTTGGGTCACCATAGGTTTCGCCTGCATTGAATAGAGCCTGAGCCAGATTTTGACGACGTGCATGGCCATTGGGTACCAGAGCGCTGTATGGACCTTTTGAAAGGGCTGCGTGGCCTGTCAGAGTTGCTACCGTATACAATTCGTGTTCGCCATCACTTTTCGCCGCCTCTTCGCGCAAATGCGACAACAAGTCGGCCATTATCAGACGGCCTTCGGCATCGGTATTACCAATGCGGACACGCTTGCCGCTGTGGCCGGTAATAATTTCATCGGCAACAAAAGCATCCGAACCAATGCTGTTACGTACCGCGCCTATCTCAGCAACCACATTAAGGTGTTCTGGCTGTAATTCCGAAACCGTTTTTAAGAAGCCGGCAACGCCTGCGGCACCACCTTTATCGCGGCTCATACCAGCCATATGACCACCGGTTTTTAAGTCAGCACCACCGGTATCATAAACAATACCTTTACCGGCAAACATGACCGTACGCTCCGGGTTATTGCCGTGATACTCAAGGCGAATAACACAAGGGCGGTGACGCTCCACAGCCATTGATGAGCGACCAACGGCTGCCAGCAAAGGGTACTCATGTTGGAGTTGTTGGTAGTCATCGATAACCGTGACCTTAACCGAAGTGTGCGCAAAAGCCTGGCGGCAATACTCAGCGAATTTAGGTGGTGCCATACGCTCAGGTTCGGTACCTGCAAGATCGCGAGCAACGCGTTTACCGGCTTCAACTGCCATAGCCCATTCAACGTCAAGCTCTCCAACTAAAATGACGTTCTGAGTCGGTTCAATGGCTTCTTCACCATGAGCTTCACGAGCTTCCAGTGGCTGGTAAAGTGCCTGACAAAAGCCAAGGTAAGCGGCTAAAAAGGCTTGTTGGTAACGTTCGTCATTTACGTTGACATTATTCAGTGCAATAACCGGGTGGCGTGCGCCGGCATCCTGTGCAACTTTTGCTGCAGCATGTGCCGCATCGAAAACTTGACGGACATCGTCAAAGTCGCGGTTTAACGACCCGGTAGGTGCCGCGACCAAACGCTGGCCCGGAACACCGTCTGCTTTTAACAGCAACGGCTGTTTTCCCACTCTTTGATCGGTAATTTGTGCCTGCTGGATAGTTTCAGCCAAAGCTGAGTCGTCAATAGAATCAAAATTTCCAATTAAGATAAGTGCGTCGGCACCATCTTTTGAGTATGCGTCAGCCAGTGAGCTGACGATTTGCAACTGTGCAAATGCCATAGGTAAAACCTCTTAATCAGTTTGTCGGTTAAGCGCGACGCCAGCGGGTGCCTTCAGCACCATCCTCTAAAACAATACCCATGTTGGTTAGTTCATCACGGGCTTCGTCTGCTGCAGCCCAGTCTTTATCTTCCCGGGCTTGGTTACGCTTGGCAATCAACGCTTCAATTTTGGCGACATCGTCGTCGTCACCTTGTAAAAACTCTTCCGGAGACTGTTGCAGCAGCCCCATTACCTCAGCCAGCTCAAGCAAAACGTGCGCTAACTGCGCGGCTGTGTCCGGAGCACTCTCGCGGTTGCGGTTAATTTCCCGGGCAATTTCAAATAACACACTCATGGCTTCCGGCGCGTTTAAATCGTCGTCCATTGCCTGCTGAAAGCTCTGCCAGTATTTACTACGCAATTCTTCGCTGGCGGCTTGCGGTGCTATGTCACGCAATGCGGTGTATAAGCGCTCCAAAGCGGAATGCGCCTGATCCAGATTTTCCTGAGTATAGTTCAACTGCGAGCGATAGTGGCTCGACAACAGGAAGTACCGCACCGTTTCCGCGTCGTATTGTTCCAGTACGCTGCGAATCGTAAAAAAGTTACCCAGTGACTTCGACATTTTCTCATTGTCGACCTGCACCATACCGCTGTGCATCCAGTACTTTACGTACTCAGATTGATTTGCGCAGCAGCTTTGAGCTATTTCATTTTCATGATGAGGAAAAGACAAGTCAGAGCCGCCACCATGAATATCGAAAGTGCTGCCTAAGTGCTTCTTATTCATTGCTGAACATTCAATATGCCAGCCCGGGCGACCTTCACCCCAGGGAGAAGACCAGCTGGGCTCTCCGGGTTTAGCGCTTTTCCAGAGTACAAAGTCGAGCGGATCTTGCTTGGCTGTATCAACATCAACCCGCGAACCGGCTTGTAATTGCTCTAAGTCCTGACGACTGAGCTTGCCATAATCGTTAAATGTGGAAACATCAAACAGAACGTCGCCGTTGCCGGCTTCATAGGCGTTACCGTTTTCAATAAGGCGTTCAATCATATGGATGATTTCATCCATATGACTGGTTACACGTGGTTCAATATCGGGACGGACTAAGTTCAACGCGTCAAAATCTTTGTGCATTTCCCGAATAAAACGCTCAGTCACCTGATGAAAATCTTCTCCGTTTTCTGCTGCACGTTTAATGATTTTATCGTCTAGATCAGTAATGTTGCGGACGTATTTAACGCTGTACTTCAGCTTGCGCAGATAGCGCACAACAATATCAAAAGCGACATAAGTTCTGGCATGGCCAATATGGCAGTAGTCGTAAGTGGTAACACCGCACACATAAATACCCACGTGGCCGGGTTGAATAGGCTCAAATAACTGCTTTTTGCGGGTGAGGGTGTTAAATACGGTTAATGCCATAAATAGTGTCTCTTACTTTTAAACGGTTAGCGATGAAAACTGGGGGCTTATGATACCACCTATGGTACGGCTCTGGTACACTATTGGCTGGTTTAGTCAATGAAACAGGTACATTCAATGCAAGTCGTTTTACATACCAATCATGGTGATATCACTTTAGAAATGCACAATGAAACCGCGCCTAAGACTGTAGATAACTTTTTACAGTATGCCCGTGACGGTTTTTATGACGGCACAATTTTTCACCGTATTATTAGTAACTTCATGGTGCAGGGCGGTGGTTTTGAGCCCGGCATGAAGCAAAAAGAAACACGCGCGAATATTGAAAACGAAGCGCCGACAGCAAAACCCAATGTGGTTGGCTCGGTGGCTATGGCGCGCACGCCCGATCCTCATTCCGCATCGTCTCAGTTTTTCATTAACGTCAATGACAATGCCTTTTTAAACTTTCAGAATGAAACACCGAATGGCTATGGCTATTGTGTATTCGCAGAAGTTGTTGAAGGTATGGATGTAGTAAACACGATAAAAGACGTGAAAACCGGTTCAGCGGGCTTCCATCAGGACGTGCCGGTTGAAGACGTGGTTATTGAAAGTGTGTCGGTTAAAGACTGATTCCATGACCACCGGTTTTATCGCTGACTTACATTTAAGTCCGGGGCGGCCAGATATTCTGGCTGCTTTTGATGACTTTTGTCAGCAACACCAAAATCTTGATGCGCTATATATTCTAGGTGATTTGTTCGATGCCTGGCTGGGCGACGACGACACCAGCGAATTTGCGGCGCAAGTAAAAAGTCAGCTGAAGCACATGACGGATAGCGGTGTACGCCTTTACTTTATGGCCGGGAACCGTGACTTCATGGTGGGTGAGCGTTTTGCCAGCGACGTTGGCTTAACCCTTCTCCCGGATGAAACGGTTATTGACTTGTATGGCGAGCGGATACTGCTGATGCATGGTGACACCTTATGTACGCTGGATAAAGGCTATCTGCGTTATCGGGCTATTATCCAGAATGCTATGGTCAAAGGTATTATGCGCAGCTTACCCTTGTCCTGGCGTATGCGTATTGCTAATCGGTTACGGCAAAAATCCAGTAGCCAAAGACCTGAATTAACTCCGGAACAGCTTTATAAAATGGATGCTCAGCATAGTGAAGTGCTGCATGTTATGGAAAAGCACGGCGTTAGAAAGCTAATCCATGGTCACACACACCGTCCGGCCGTGCATTGCTTTACTCTCGGTGACGGCAAACCTGCTAAACGTATTGTATTGGGCGACTGGTATCAGCAGGCCAGTGCTTATCTCGTTTCTAAATAACGCTTGCGCTTTTTCGCACTGAGTTTGGTGGTATCCACTAACACCAGTCCGTCTATCGAATGATTAAAATCCGGGTCAACGCCAAACTCTAAAAACTGCACTCCGCCGGGTTCGCATAGCTCCGAGTATTGTTTGTAAAGTGTGGGAATGGCAGAGCCGATATTTGCCATGTAGCTTTTTAGCAGAACAAATTCATCGGCGTAGTTGTTACCGGTAAAGTCAGGCACCGTTGAGTCGGTGTTTAAACGATAAGGAATGTTCGCCCTTGCCATGGGTGTTTGCGGTGGGAAATGGCTGCTGTAAAATTTAACTAAAGCGGCCTGTGCATCCTTTGGTAAGGCGTTGCTAATACTGACAGAACCAAATAAGTAACGATAATTTGGGTGCTTACGCAACAGCGCTCCAATACCAACCCAGAGGTAGTCCAGACTGCGTTTACCCCAGTACCGGGGCTGAACAAATGAGCGACCCAGCTCCAGACTTTGCGGAAAAATCTCCTTCATAGCGTCTGAGAACTCATAGAATCCGTCACTGTAGAGTCCGTTTTGGCCGTGCGTTTCTATTATTTTTTTGCAGTCGCCCAGACGGTAAGCACCAGCAATTTCAAGATCATCCGGATCCCAGAGTATCAGGTGCATATACCAGGTATCGTACTCATCAAGGTCGCGTTTACGCCAGGTACCTTCGCCCACGGTGCGAAAAGCCACTTCTCTTAAGCGGCCTATTTCCCGAAGAATAGGGGAGCTACCACTGAATTCATACAGATAAATCTTTTTGCCACATGGGGTTTCACCCAGTAATTCACAGGCTTCAATGGCCGCTTTCAAAGGCTGGCGCGACTCGGGACGGGCTATTGCTGTTTGAGTCGGGAAAATCGGCTTTTTTTGAGTGCCTAAACGGTACAGGTGCTTTTTAAACAGTTTAACCTGCTGATTGACACTCAACCCCTGATGAAGAAAGGCTTCAACCGGTATTCTTTGCCCTATATGACATTTAACCTGCTTACGTTGCTGGCGAAACATTTCCTTCACCAGGAGCATGGTAGCTAAAGGCTTGTAGACCATAGAAGCGGTGTAAAACCAGGCCGAGTTATGAGCGTCGAGACGTATGGGCAAAATGTCACTTTGAGTCGCCTTGGCTATTTTCAGGAAGCCACTTTGCCAGTGTGTGTCACGTACCCCGTTAGGGCGTAACCGCGACACTTCACCTGCAGGAAACAGTATGACGCACCCTTCGTCGTGAAGGTGGTTATGTATGTTGCGAATATCTTTGCGGCTGGGTTTCCCGCCGAAGACATTAACCGGCAGCAATAAAGAATTAAGAGGTTCGAGTGCAGACAGCCATTCATTGGCAACTATTTTTACATCGCTGCGCATTTCACTCACTAACTTTAATAACGCCAGCCCATCAAGAGAGCCTATCGGATGATTCGCAATAATAACCAGACGTCCGCTTACAGGGATATTATCCAGTTCTTGCGAAGAGTAGGAGTAAGTGAAATTGAAGTAGTCCAGAGTGTGTTCAACAAAGTCTATGCCTTCTAAAGAGGGCGAGCTTTTGCCAAACTTCTGAATGTCTTCTTCGTGTAAAAGGTTGCGTAAAACCCAGGTTGTTGGCTTCTCTAACCAGGGTTTACCTTTAATGAGTGGAAGCTTGTCATTAACGACTTTGTCTACAGATAACATCAAGTGCTCCGGCAGCTACTGATGGTAAAAGTGTAGAGAGCGTAAATGACAGTTTAATGACGGTCGCTAACAAAAAAGGGAGCCGGTTAAGGCTCCCTGGAGTTCGTTCTGTGCTTTAACAGTACGCTTAGTCGTTAAATTGCTTACCGAAGAACGAGTCTTCCAGCCATTGTGGACGCTTATCGGCGTTCGCAATTTCTTTGCCAATGGCAAAGTTAATATTGGTAAAGCGGGCTCCTGCTTCGTAGTTAATATCTAAATTGAGTCCATCGCTGGGCTTGTGATAGTGCTCAGCAAAAAACTCGCCCCAGACTTCGCCGCCGTCTTCACCTTCGGTACGTGAGGTAAAGCCAGTCATTAAAAATACCGCCGGAATGCCTTTTTTGACCAGAGTGTAATGGTCTGAGCGAGTAAAAATAGCCTGCTCAGGCATAGGGTCAGGGCTTTGCTTTGTATCGAATTGCTGAGCTGCCTTGCTAACAGTGTCACCCAAAGTTGAATGAGAAGCACCAAAGGCAATGACATCGGCAAAATCATACAGTAGTACCGGCATATCCAGGTTTACGTTTGCTACGATATTTTCTAAAGGAACCGTTGGGTTATTGGCAAAGTAGTCCGCACCTAACAGACCTTTTTCTTCTGCAGTTACCGACAAGAACATAATTGAACGGTCAAATTCTTGCTCTGACTCTACAAACAAGCGAGCGGTTTCCAGCATAATGGAAACGCCACTGGCATTATCCATCGCGCCATTGTTGATATTGTCTTCGCGGCTCATGTCTTTTACTACGCCGATATGATCGGAATGCGCAGTATAAATAACGTATTCGTCTTTCAGCGTTTTGTCAGAACCAGGCAATACGGCTGCGACGTTAGGGCTGGAAATTTCCTCGTGACGCGATTCACGAGCCAGGGTGACTTCGCCTTCCAGTTCAAACCCTTTAGGAGAGAAGTCCGGGTCTTCCTCAATTTTCTCGAAGATAGTGCTCAATTCAGTCGGAGCATTCGCAAACAGTTTCTCCGCAGGTTCATCATCAATATAGGCAGAACCTTTTAACTGTTGCTCTTCACCTTTAGGTAAGCCATTAGGACCTAACCAGGTCATGCGAGGTGTCTTGGTGTAATAAACACTGGTTTCGTATTTGCGAGTTTTTTCGCGCACTGGTGTGTGTAGTGTAATAATGCCAACAGCACCTTTTTCGCGGGCAATATCACTTTTAATGTTGGCCAGGTGAGCACCTTCCTCGCTAGGTAAAAATTCCGGACGGCCGGTTAACATGACAACAATTTTGCCTTCTACGTCAAGGCCGTTGTAGTCATCAAGACCAAATTCAGGAGCTTCCATACCATAGCCGACAAAAACTAATGGCGCAGTAATTTCGTCCTTTTCTTCATAATGACTTGGACCGGTAATGAATTGCTTAGGGAATTCAAACTCGACCACTTCACCATTGTTTTCAAAGGTCATTCGGGCGCTGTTTTCTTTCAGTGTACTTTTACGAAAAGGAATGCGCTGATAATAAGTGCCGTCATCACCTGCAGGCTCAAGGCCTAACTGCTTGAATTCAGAAACGATGTAGTTCGAGGCAATTTCGTGCTCGTTGCTACCGGTTTCACGACCTTTAAGGTCATCGTCTGCAAGAAACTCTAAATGAGCACGAATATTGGATTCCTCAGCACGGATTTCCGTCGTTTTTGACTCGGGTTCTGATGCGCCACAAGCCGCGACCAGCAGGCTTAATGTAACGGGCAGAAGAATATGGGATGGCTTCATATTATGTCCTTGGTTTTATTTTTATCGTAATAGCGAAGCTAGTGTACCGCAGCAGATAACAGACAACCAGAGTGGATAGTTGAAAGAGTGTTGCAAAACGTATCAGGATTTTGTAATGTTATATTATTACAATAACGAGATGGCGTTAATCTGAAACAACGTTAACTGGAGTGGTTATGAAACTGAATGCGTTAACTCTTGCATTACTGGCAACAAGTACCGTCGCGCATGCGCAACAGCAAGAAGAACATGAACACATTAATGACTATGAAGTCATTGTTATTAATGCAAGCCCGCTGGATAAGACAGCGCTTGAATCAGCACAGCCGGTCAATATTATTTCCGGTGACGCGCTTAAGCAAAAGAATGCTCATAGTCTGGGGGAAACTCTGGCAATGGAACCGGGCATCAATAACACTCACTTTGCGAATGTCGCAGGTAGCCCCATTATTCGTGGATTGGGCGGACCAAGAGTGAAAATCACTCAAAATGGTCTTGATACTGGTGACGTATCCCGTGGTGGTCCCGACCATGCAGTAACAACGGAAACCAGTACAGCACAACAAATTGAGGTATTAAGAGGTCCGGCAACTTTGCTTTACGGTAGTGGGGCAATTGGTGGCGTAATTAACGTGGTCGACAACCGGATCCCTTCTGAGCCTGTTTACGGCATTCAAGGTAATGCAAATGTGTCAGCCTCGACTAACAATGATAATAAAGAGGGGTCTTACGACTTGCAAGTAGGCAATGGTCGCTGGGCTCTTTATACCGATGCCTTTATTCGCCGCGCAAATGATTATGAGACGCCATCCTTTACGAATGACGAAGGTGAAACGGTGGATCATGTCGAAAACTCGTTCATTGACGCTCAGGGTGGCACCATTGGCGCCAGTTACCAGTTTGATGACGGCTTTTTCGGAGTGTCTTACCAGGGACTCTATCAGGAATACGGTATTCCCGGTCATGACCACGGTCATGGTGAGGAAGAAGATGAGCATGAGGAAGAGCCGGGTCATGAAGACGAGCATGAACACGCAGAGGCTGGCCCTTATGCAGACCTGGAGCAAGAGCGTATTCAATTTGCCGGTCAGTGGCGTAATCCTTTCAGTGGCTTTAACCGCTTAGATTTTCGCGCAGCTTTAACTGACTACCAGCATCAGGAAATTGAAGACAATTTCGTTGCAACTCAATTTGAAAATGAACAAAAAGAGATACGACTGATTGGTCAGCATAAAGAAATTGCAGGATGGAAAGGTGCTGTCGGCTGGCAGTGGGACATCAGTGATAAGGCGGCTTTTGGCGAAGAAGCCTTTACGCCGAATACCTCGCGTCGCACTCAAGGCT
Source organism: Idiomarina sp. UBA3176 (assembly GCF_002364295.1). Taxonomy (NCBI): domain Bacteria; kingdom Pseudomonadati; phylum Pseudomonadota; class Gammaproteobacteria; order Alteromonadales; family Idiomarinaceae; genus Idiomarina; species Idiomarina sp. UBA3176. The sequence continues at coordinate 144,755 of NZ_DEXU01000005.1, read as the reverse complement.
TGTTCTGGGTCGTAGAGCAGGAATTTGGTTCTCATCACGTTGATTTAGGTGTTCGCCATGAGCGCACATCGCTTTCCAGTGAGGAGCGCAAACTGGATACCTTTGATGCCACTTCAGCGTCTGCTGGTTATCTCTACCACTTCAGTGATCACACCTCGGTTTCATTTAACCTAAGTCATGCAGAAAGAGCTCCGGCTGCAAATGAAGTTTTTGCTAACGGGAATCACTTTGCAACCCGTACTTATGAACTTGGCCTGGGTTACGAACTACATGAAGAAGAGCTTGACGAGTATCATGTTGAGCCAAACGAAGTGGCAATTAAAACCGAAACGTCAAACAACATTGATGCGGGTTTTCATTACGAAAATGACAGCTTTCATGCAAATTTGAACGTGTTCTACAATCGCGTTGATGATTTCATTTACGATGATTTTATTGGCCTGAACAGTGAACAATTGCATGGTGATGAGGACCATGACCACGAAGAGCATGCCCGCGAAGAGGAGCACGAACACGAAGGCGAGCATGATCATGGCGGTCTGCAAGTGGTTCAGTTCAAACAAGTTGACGCCGAGCTTTATGGTTATGAACTCGAGTTAGACTGGAAATTCACAGAACAGTGGTCACTTCACGGTTTTAGTGACTATACCCGTGCAAAACAGCGTGATGGCGATGATTTACCGAGAATCCCGGCGCAACGCATTGGTACAGAAGTGCGTTATCAGGCCGTTGGCTGGGATGGTGCTATCGGTTATACGCGCTACATGGAACAGGATAAAATAGGGCAGAATGAGACCGTAACCGATGCTTATGGCTTACTGAACGCCCGCGTCAATTTTTACCCGGAGTGGTTAGCTAACTATGGTGCTACGCTTTATCTGAAAGGTGAAAACCTGACAGATCAGCTAGGTTTTGTTCACAGCTCCTTTATAAAAGATGACGCACCTGTTACCGGTCGTCGTTTCCAGGCTGGCGTTTCTATTAGCTTCTAATTGAACAGCCCTCCCGAAAATAACGCTATCGTCGTAATTCGGCGGTAGCGTTTTCGTGTTATTTCACCGCAGCCAACCGATTTTTATCCCGAACTTTGTTAATATAAGTGGTAATAAACTCATCGTTGGATCTTGCATCATGCCTTTTCATTTTAATCGTCGTATTCAGGCGATTGCTATTATTGTTTTTAGCTTTTTTAGTCTCTCTGTTTTTGCCGAAGAGTTAACCATAGAACGTTTGTTTAGTGGCCCCAGTCTTACGGGGGAAACACCAAAATCGTTAAAGTTTGCGCCCGGCGGGCAATACCTTTCATACTTAAAAGGCAGTAAGGAAGAGCCGCAACGTTATGATCTCTGGTTATACGATATCGAGGCCGAGACACATAAACTGTTAGTCGCGGCAGACCAGATCGCTGCCAGTGAGCTTGAATTATCCGACGAAGAGAAAGCCCGTAGGGAACGTCAACGCATTAGCGGCAGTGGCATAATTGAGTACAGCTGGTCAGCAAAAGGGGATGCGCTGCTTTTTCCCTATAACGGTGATGTTTTTTATTACCAGACTGACGAAGAAAAAGTGACTCAGCTGACAAAAACGGATGCTTTTGAAACTGACGTTAAGTTCTCGCCAAAAAGCAGCTACGTGTCTTTTGTCCGCGAACAGAATTTGTACTTTATTGACCTTGCCAGTGGTGAAGAACATGCGGTTACAACCGAAGGCGGTAACACGCTTAAGTTTGGTATGGCGGAGTTTGTTGCCCAGGAAGAAATGAAGCGCATGACCGGTTACTGGTGGGCTCCGGATGAGTCGGCTATTGCGTTAACCAAAGTTGATGAAAGTCCTGTGCCTCTCGCTACCCGCAGTGAGATATACGCGGACCGAATTGAAACCATACAACAGCGTTATCCGTTCGCCGGAAGCGACAACGTAGAGATTGACCTTGGGGTATATCAAATTGCTGATAAACAGACCAATTGGCTGCAGCTGGATAAGCTAAATGATGGGTATTTAGCCCGGGTTAAGTGGGTTGGTGACAGCAAACGTTTGAGTTATCAATGGCAAAGCAGAGATCAGCAAGCACTGACGCTTTGGCTTTATAATCGAACAAGTGAAACCCAGCGTGAGTTGTTGACAGAAACCTCAGATAGCTGGCTGAATCTGCACGATGACTTGTATTTCTTAAATGATAATAAGCATTTCATTTGGGCATCTGAACGAAGCGGTTTCAAACATCTTTATTTATATCGCCTGGACGGATCGTTAATTCGTCAATTGAGTTCTGGCGATTGGCAAGTAGATGAACTGGAAGCTATTGATGAAAGTACTGGCACGCTGTACTTTACCGCCCGGAAAAAATCACCACTAGAATCTCACCTGTATCGTACTCAGCTAAATGCAAGTTCTGCGGCCAACCCAACGCGCATTACAACGCGTGAAGGTATGCACCATATTGAATTTGATGCCGATGTGCGCTTGTATCTGGACACCTACTCATCGCCTCAGCAGCCCAAACAAGTAAGTTTGCACGGGCCAACTGGTAATCATTTGGTGTGGTTGGCTGAAAACGAAGTGACAGATGAGCATCCACTGTCTCCTTACTTGAGAAACTGGCGTTACCCTGAGTTCGGTGAGCTAAAAGCTGAAGACGGGCAGACGCTTTATTACAAAATGACCAAGCCAGGAGATTTTGATGCAGAAAAAAAATATCCGGTGCTGGTGTATGTTTATGGCGGTCCCGGAGCGCAGCGAGTAACCAAAAGCTGGGGCAGTGGTTTTGTTCAATATATGGCTCAACAGGGCTTTATTGTTTTCACTCTGGATAACCGCGGTTCGGCGAATAGGGGAAAGCGTTTTGAGGCACCTATTTATAAGAATATGGGGAGCCCGGAAGTAGATGATCAGGTGGTTGGGGTTAGGTATTTAACCAGCCTGCCTTATGTCGACCCAAAGCGCATCGGTATATATGGTCACAGTTACGGCGGTTACATGTCGCTGCTGGCTATGTTTAAAGCACCTGAATATTTTAAGGCTGGAGTGGCTGGCGCACCGGTAACCGACTGGCGTTTGTATGATACGCATTACACCGAACGTTTTATGGGCATGCCGGGTGATGGTAATGCCTATGAAAACTCATCGGTTTTTCCATACAGCGATAACTTAAAAGGTGATTTACTGATTTACCATGGAATGGCGGATGACAATGTTTTGTTTACTCATAGCACGAAGCTGTATAAGCAATTGCAGGACAACGCTCAGGCTTTTGAAATGATGAATTACCCGGGGAAAAAGCATTCTATTAACGGGCGTAATACAAAAATTCATTTATATTCAATGATTGCTCAATTTTTTCAACAAACCATTGGCGAACAATAGGTTATAATATGTACATATCTTCCATGAACAAGGAGTGACTATGCGCTTTTTATCTCGCCGACTGGTTATGCCAAATGATTTGAACTTTGCCGGGTCGTTATTTGGTGGCCGTATTTTAGAATGGATTGACGAAGAAGCTTATATCTTTGCCAGTTGCCAGTTAGGGGCAAAAAGCCTGGTAACTAAGCATATTGGCGCTATTACCTTTGAAACTTCGGCGTTTCAGGGCGATGTCGTTGAATTTGGTCTGCAGGTGAAATCTGTGGGACGCACGTCGTTAGCGATTACTTGTCTGGTACGCAATAAGCACACCAAGCAAAATATTTGTTCAGCTGATGATATTGTTTTCGTACATATTGATCCGGAAACTCGTAAGCCAACGCCTCATGGCAAAACCAAAGAGCAGTTAGACGATTTTCCAGAGCCGCTTTAAGCGGCTCTAATCTTTCATTTAAATTGGCGAACCCGGCGGTAACGGCTCGGGTTCGTATTGTTCCGGCCATTGCCCTTCGTTTAAGAATTTATCTAAATCTTTTGCCAATTGCTTTACGAGTAGTGAGTCCGACTTGGCAAGCTTCTGTTGTTGCTCAGCAAGCTCAGCTCGCATAACTAACCGGGTTTCTGCAGCCAGTCCCGAATTTTTTACCGCTCTTACTTCGGCGTTGATAGCTGTTGCCAGCAAGCGCTGCTGAACCGGGGCTTTCTTTGCGTTTTCCCAGTCGCTGAAAACGGTATTGAAAATAGCTGTCATCAGTCCGGCCGGAGAAGGCACTCGGTCATTGTCCGCGTGTTGTTGTGCTAACCGGTTCAGACGCTGGCTGTTTAACATCAAACTTAAACTGTGATCCGCGGCGCTGGCAGCCATGCTGACGGTATCGGGTATTAGCCCTGTTTTACCACTGAAGTTTTCGCGCGATGAGCTTTCACCGTAAGCTGACGGAACCAGCCATTGTTTAATATGTGAAGGCACACGCAAAGTATCTGCCTGAATGGTTTTTAACAACTGTTTAAGAGCCGCTTGTTGTCTGGCGGCCCCTACCGGCTGGTAGTCGTCCGTAGAGTCGTCAGCCATATAGTAATGGTAGTTAACGCCGCCTAACCATTTTACTGCGGCTTCTGTTTGGTACCGGTGCAGCAAGTAAATAGGCACAAAGATTGATTGTAACTGGCTTAATGGCTGATCGCTGTTCAGCATGTCCTTGCTGAAGTTATCCAGCACTTGCTGGCGCACTGAAAGCAGGCGTTCAAGCTCGGTAACAGGTTCGCTGCCGTTATCCCATAAATGTGCCTGAGGGTGAGCACCACCGGCAGGGCGTGCATCTCTGTCTGAAATGAAGCTGAGATTGAGCGTTTTATTTTCATCCAGAATACGGGCGAGCTGCTCGTCAGACGATGGCATACCGCCAAAGTCACTGTACCCATAAGCCAGAACTTGCTTATCCCATACTCCTAAACCTTCTGTATAAGCGTTGCTTAGGCTTAAACCGCCATCTGTTGTCAGGTTTACCAGCGGGTGAGGGTAGTCCATAACGGAAGCTCTGTCTGACGCGCTGGCAGCAAAGTTATGAGCTATTCCTAAGGTATGGCCTATTTCGTGTGCACTTAATTGGCGAATACGAGCCAGAGCCATATTTTTTACCGCGCTTTTAAGTTCACTGCGGTCTTCGATAAAAGGCGTCAACAAGCCTTCGGCTATTTTCATATCCTGGCGAACACGCAGCGATCCCAGGGTGACATGACCTTTAATGATTTCGCCGGTACGAGGGTCTATTACCGACGAGCCGTAAGACCAGCCACGGGTTGCCCGGTGAACCCACTGAATAACGTTGTAGCGCACATCCATAGGGTCAGCACCGTCGGGCAGAACTTTTACCTGAAAAGCATTCTCGAAACCTAAGGCTTCAAAGCCCTGAGCCCACCAGCGGGCACCTTCAAGCAGTGCCGTTTTGACAGGTTCCGGTGCACCTGGGTCAAGATAATAAACAATAGGTTCACGCGCTTCACTTTGTGAGGCAATAGGGTCTTTCTTATTCAACCGGTGACGCGGGATATATTGCACTGTCATCGATTCGCCAAGAGGTGCTGCGTAGTCTTTAAAGCTGTGAGCCCAAAAACCGCTGTTTGGATGAAATTTCCGGGGTTGGTATCCGGCGTCAGGTAGCTTTATAAAGGAGTGGTGCAGGTGCAAAGAAAGTGCATCGGCGTTGGCCGCAACCTGATTTATCCACTGCCCTTTTCCGTCACCGACAAAAGTGACTTTCGCTTCTAGCTCCGTATTTTCTGAAAAGGCTTTGCTACGTTCAGGGTAAATGACTGAGCGGCTTGTATCGGCCTTAAATTGTCCTTGCTCGGTTTGCTGTAAGCGCTTACTAACACCGTGCACATCGCTCAACAAGTAAGGGGTGTAGTCGATTAACACACGTTCATCGTTGCTCGCAACAACGTCAAAACCATAAAGCACGGCGTCGGCAAACGCTTGATCGACACTGCTGCGTTCAGCCTGATTCCGCGTTTGTGCACGAAACTCGGTATTGTGTTGAACCAATAACGCCTTATTTCCTTCAACATGAAATGATGCTAACCGAGTTTCACCCAGTTGCCCGCGGTCCAGCCCGACATCATTAGAACCCAACCCCCAGGGAAGACTGGTTTGAAAAATAAACTGTGGTCCTTGCCTCGGCACTTCCAGATAAAACTTTGCACTAGCTTTATCGTGGTAAAAGGTGAAAAAACCGGGGTGCTCCTGAAATGACGAAGTGAACTCGTCAATGCCGGGAGCTTCGGTTTTTGCCTGGGCCGTTACCGACATCAACAAAGCGAGTAACAGCAGGGTTTTTGAAAGAAAGCTTTGCATTTTTATTATCCTAATTGTTCGGCAATTTCTTCTAAAATTTGCGTCGTCCATTGTTCAATACGTTCATCTGATAGCTCATATTGGGAGTCTTCATCTAGTGATAAACCGACGAACTGAGTGTTATCTGCGGTTAACGCTTTGGAGGCGGCAAATTCGTAGCCCTGATTTGGCCAAAAACCAATGCGCTTGCAGCCGTGGTTGGCTATGGCATCGTGCAGCATGCCCAGAGCGTCCTGGAACCAGTCGGTATAACCTTCCTGATCACCCATTCCAAACAGCGCAACAACTTTACCGCGCAGGTTCACGTCATTTATGTCGTCCCAATGGCTTTCCCAGTCTTCCTGAAGTTCGCCAAAATCCCAGGTGGAAATACCAAAAATAAGAATATCAAATTGCTCAGCTTCTTTTAGCGGGGTATTTTTTATATCAAACAGCTGAACAATGTCCTCGCCAATGGCTTGCTGAATTTTTTCTGCAGCAATTTCGGTATAGCAAGTGGTAGAGCCGTAAAACAAGCCAATTTCCAGGGACATAATAACTACCTCTGTCATAGGTTGAGTCTTTGATGCGGATGCATTGTAACAAAAAGACCGTTAGAATGAGCGCCTTTGTTTTTCAACGGGAAACTGCAGATGGGAACTCGTACGGACTTTGATCAATTAGTGGAACGACTTGAAACCGTATTCGATGATGCGGTGGTTTCCGGCACAGATGATGAGCTATTTGCCTGCGGTTATTTGCGCGGGCATTTCGACTTAGTCGTTGCGCAACTGGAAATGGCTGGTGAGACTCAACCGGAGAGAATTATGCCGGCTTTGCGTGAGGCAGTTCACAAAACGCGGCATGAGTTGTCTCCGGCTGACCAGACTCACATTAACAATGTATTGGATAAGTTAGCCCTTAAAGCGACTAACGGAGATGCGGCGTAAAGCATCTTGAGTTAACGGCGTTAACTCTCCGGTTAACTGACAGGCAATCACTTCTGCCAGAATAGGGGCAGAAGTGAAGCCCCGAGACCCTAGTGCTGTAATGACATATAAGTTTTCGGCAACCGCTCCGGCAACAGGCTGGTGATCGGGGCTGGTCGCCCGTACCGAGACTCTTTGGGATGTTAACTGCAGAGATTCAGCCCATGGCTGCTTCGCGTTTTCAGCGAGTTGTTTCAGGTTTTCTTCGTCATCTTCGGGGGTTGGTTCTAAATCCTCTCTGTCGCGATTAAAGCTTGCGCCAACACAATGATGGTTGCCATCTTCCGGAACTAAATACCCTTTAAAGCATAAAACCGTTTTTAGTGAAGATAATAACGGTGTTGTTTGAACCAGACTGACTTGTCCGCGAACTGGTTGTATTGGCAGGGGGTTAACGCTTTCCGGCAATAACCCATTGATGTGATGACCGGTGGCAATAAGAACTCGCTCAGCGGCCAGCAAACTTCCGTCCTTTAGTGATATCTGCCAACTGCCACTTTCAGTTTTCTCCAAAGCCTTAGCTTCGCCTTCAATAAGCTCAATTTGTGCTGTTTCTAAAAGGCTTTTGACCACAGCCGCCGGTCGTAACCATCCGGCTTTAGGGTAAAGCAGCGCCGGAACCGCCAGCGAAACCCCTGCTTCTTGTTCTGCTTCCGGCTGAGATAAATAGCGTACCGTTTCTGGCGCATACAGTTCATCGGCTATACGTTGATAACGCCGGGCTCTGTCGTCGTTAAATGCTGGCTGCATAACCCCCACGGGAAACCAGTGGTCGTCACAAAAATTACGGTAGAAGCTGGTGGCTGTAGAAAACGCCTGCCAATAGAAGCGACTGAGCGGCGTATGCTCGGCGTGTAACAGAGGGTAAACGGCTCCTTGAGGATTTCCGGATGCGCCGTCGGCGCTACCTGCACTAACGACTCTGACGTTAACGCCTCTATGCTTCAGCGCAAGGGCAGAGCATGCCGCGCTAATGCCGCCGCCAATAATAGTAACATCGCGGCGATCGTAATATTTCTGACAAACTTCGGCGCTAAGGTAGTGACCACAAAGCATGTCTCGTTTGCGACCAAAGCCTGCTACTTTTTGAACCTCGAATCCGTTTTGCTGTAGTGCTCTTTTGACACTGCCTGCAGCGGTGAAGGTAGCAAAGGTTGTTCCGCTATGTGCGGTTTGCTTCATGGCATCAAAAAGTGTCGGCTGCCACATTTCTGGATTCTTCGCCGGAGCAAAGCCGTCGAGAAACCAGGCGTCAATTTGCTTTTGTGCCTGTGGAAGCCATTCTGGCAGTAGCTCATTGAGGTCGCCTATCCACAGATCCAGAATGACCCGGCCCTGTGATAGTATGATGCGATGACAGCCGGGATCGGTTGCCGGGTAATGCTCCAGGAATGACTGACTGAATTCCGCTATTGGTTCTAGTAATTGGTATGCTTGTTCAAGTTGCTGGCGCGATAAAGGGAACTTTTCAAAACTGACAAAATGGAGACGCGTGTTGGCAGGTGCCTGCTCTAAAAAACGTTTCCAGGTCAGAAGAAAGTTCAAGCCTGTACCAAACCCGGTTTCGGCTATGGTAAAGCTATAATGAGCCGGTAGCGACAGCCAGCGATTAGGTAATCCGTTTTGCGCCAGAAATACGTACTGACTTTCGTCAACACCGCTTTCGACAGAAAAATAAATATCATCGAAAGTAGTGGAAACGGGTACGCCTTGCTCGTTAAACTGAACAGATGAATTAGAATTCAAGCGGCTATCCCATGATTTATTGGTTGATGACCGCTATAATAACAACTTTACGAACAACAGTGGACAAAGCAGACCACATTCACACACGACGTTGGTAAGATATCGACGTAGCAATGTCAGACAGGATTATAGAATGAGAAGAGCTGTTATCACCGGACTTGGTATCGTATCAAGTATCGGGAACAATCAAGAAGAAGTGCTGGAATCATTACGTACCGGCAAATCGGGTATTACCCGTTCAGAATCTTTTGCTGAAATGGGCTTGCGTTGTCAGGTATGGGGCGAAGTTAAGTTAGATCCTAAAGACCATATTGACCGCAAAGCGTTGCGTTTCATGGGCGATTCGGCGGCTTATGCCTATATCGCAATGGCTCAGGCTATCGAGGATTCAGGCTTAACCGAAGAGCAAGTTTCTCACCCGCGTACGGGGTTAGTTGTTGGTTCCGGTGGCGCTTCTGGTGAACATCAGGTTGCAGCAGCTGATATTTTGCGTGAACGTGGCGTGAAAAAAGTTGGCCCTTACATGGTACCTCGTTGCATGGCGTCAACGACTTCAGCTTGCCTGGCAACACCTTTTAAAATTAAAGGTGTTAACTATTCAATTAGTTCTGCTTGTGCAACCTCTGCGCACTGTATCGGTCATGCGCTGGAATTAATTCAGTTCGGTAAACAAGACCGAGTATTTGCCGGCGGTGGTGAAGAACTGCACTGGACCCTGGGCATGGAATTTGACGCTATGGGCGCATTAAGTACTAAGTACAATGATACGCCTGAAAAAGCTTCACGTACCTACGACCAGGGGCGAGACGGTTTTGTACCTGCTGGTGGTGGCGGTATTCTGGTTATTGAAGAATTGGAAGCGGCAAAAGCTCGTGGCGCCAAAATTTACGGTGAAATTGTTGGTTACGGTGCGACTTCAGACGGTTACGATATGGTAGCTCCGTCGGGTGAAGGCGCTGTTCGTTGCATGAAAATGGCAATGGAAACGGTGGATACTCCAATCGACTACCTGAATACTCACGGTACCAGTACACCGGTTGGTGACGTTAAAGAGTTAGAAGCTATTCGTGAAGTTTTCCCAGAGAAAACGCCGATGATTAGTGCTACTAAAGCAATGACAGGCCATGCTCTGGGCGCAGCTGGTGTACACGAAGCTATTTACTCTCTGCTTATGCTTAAGAATGGTTTTGTTACACCTTCAATCAATATTGAAGCCTTGGATGAAAAAGCCGACGGCATGAACATTATTCAGCAGACGACTGAAGCACCACTTAGAACGGTTATGTCTAATAGCTTTGGCTTCGGTGGTACAAACGCATCGTTAGTGATGCGCCAATACTCTGAATAATCGACTAGATCGGTTATTTCGATGAAAATCGTTGCCGATCAGAATATTCCCGCACTTTCCGACTTATTGTCGGGTGCGGGAACACTTTCCTACTTTTCTGAACGAATCCCTCCGCAGAAACTGTTGGCAGAAGCTGATGCTTTACTCGTGCGTTCTGTGACTCAAGTTGATGAAGTACTTTTAGAACAAGCTCCCGAACTTAAGTTTGTTGCGTCCGCAACCATTGGCACTGAGCATATCAATCTTCAGGCTCTAGAAGAGCGAGGCATTGGCTTTGCCCACGCGCCGGGGGCGAATGCGCAGTCAGTTGGTGAGTATGTTTTGTGCGCCGTGCTCAATTGGTTAAATGGCAAATCCCGGTACGTAGCTGACGAAATCGATGTTGCCATTGTTGGTGCCGGGCATACGGGAAAAGCCGCCGGAAAGAGGCTGGAAGCTCTGGGACTCAATGTTCATTATTATGATCCGCCCTTGTGTAAAAAAGGCGTTAAGTTTGTGCATGACCATTGGCAGCGTGTACTAACGGCCGATATTATCTCCTGCCATGTCCCTTTGACGCGGGACGGCGATTTCCCAACTCAGCATTTGTTTGAAAATACGGCATTGCAGTCACTGCATTCGCAGCAGTTACTAATTAATGCCAGCCGGGGTGCGGTTATCGACAATAATGCCTTACTGGAGCGTGTAGAGCAGGGGGAGCGGCCATCGCTGGTGCTGGATGTATGGGAGAATGAGCCCGAAGTATTGTCAGGCTTAGTGCCTTATGTTGATATCGCAACTCCACACATTGCCGGACACAGTCTGGAAGGTAAAGTCGGCGGGGCGGTAATGATTTCAAATGCATTGCTGGAACACTTTGGTAAGCCCGCCGATAAGACTTTGTCTGATGTGTTGCCGGGGAAGGCCTGGAATGAACGTGATGCCGGTGGGTTGAATTCACTGGAAAGTCTTAATTTGTGGGCAAAAGAACACTACGACTTGTTCCGGGACGATGAACTTTTCCGACAACAGGGTCTCACTACCGAAGGTTTTGATAGTTTACGACGCAATTATCGCAAAGAAAGCCCGCGCAGAGAGTTCATTAATCAGGTCGTTACATGCCATAATAGCGAGCAATATATCCAGTTTTTACAGTTGGGCTTTAGTGCCCGGCTATTGTCTAAGTAAGGAGTTAGCATGTCACATGGGTTTCGCGTTGCCGTATTAGGTGCAACAGGTTTAGTGGGCCAGCAAATGATAGAAATTTTAGCTGAGCGAAAATTCCCGGTGGCAGAACTTTTTCCGTTAGCTAGTGCCCGCTCCGCTGGCGCAACAGTGGACTTCAACGGCGAAGAAATAGAAGTGTTAGATGCTGGTGAGTTCGACTGGTCTAATGCGGATATCGCGTTCTTTTCAGCGGGTGGTTCAATTTCACGCGAGTTCGCCCCCAAAGCTGCTGAAGCAGGTTGTGTGGTTATTGATAACACCTCTGAATATCGCTATGAACCGGATATTCCTTTGGTCGTGCCGGAGGTTAATGCCTGGGCGCTAGCCGATTTCAGAAACCGCAATATTATTGCTAATCCGAATTGCTCTACTATTCAAATGATGGTTGCGCTTAAGCCTATTCATGATGCGGTCGGCATTGAGCGCATAAATGTCAGCACCTATCAGTCGGTATCCGGTGCTGGTAAAGAGGCGATGGAAGAGCTGGCAAAGCAGACTGCAGAACTTTTAAACGGCAAGCAGCCGACGGTCGCGAACTTCAGTCGACAAATTGCTTTCAACTGCATTCCTCAAATAGACGTTTTTCAGGAGAATGACTACACCAAAGAAGAAATGAAAATGGTGTGGGAAACCCAAAAGATATTTAATGACCCCAGTATTCGGGTTAATCCTACGGCGGTAAGGGTTCCTGTATTTTTCGGACACGCAGAAGCCATTCATATTGAAACGCGGCAGCCAATTACCGCTGAGCATGCAAAACAGCTGTTAAGCGAGGCTCCGGGTGTTACTTTAATGGAACAGCGCGAGGAATTTCCGACTCAAGTGGGAAATGCTGCTGGCAATGACGATGTCTTTGTAGGGCGGGTACGGGAAGATATCAGCCACCCTAATGGACTTAACCTGTGGGTTGTATCGGACAACATACGCAAAGGTGCGGCAACCAACAGCATACAAATTGCAGAAACTTTAATTCGTGATTACTGGTAATTTAAGCAGCTGTATGTCATAAAGTTTTTTTAACGAACGCCGTTAAAGATAAGAGCAAAGCGCGGGCAGAGACTAAAGGATGAGAAAAACCAAGATAGTGCAGGTACTGAGATACTTCTCGCTGGCAGCCATGGTGTTGTCCGGCAGCATGACTGTCGCTGCTGCAGGCTGGCAGGATGGCGTCGTTATAAAAGGCGAGAAAGGCTCAGAAGCAACCGATGTTCGTATCGGCCAGGAGCGCTATGGGCCTATAAGCAGCAACGACACCTTGTGGGATATTGCGCGGCGTTATAAGCCACACTCCAGTGTGACCCAGTATCAGACTATGGTTGCTATTGTGCAGGCTAATGACGATGCCTTCGTCGATGGTAATATGAACCGCATGCTCAATGGTTTTTACCTGCGCATTCCCTCTTTGCAAGAAATCAAAATGGTTAACCCCGAAGCCGCTCGTCGGCAAGTCGTGGTAGATAGCCAATTAAAAACCAAGTCTCAACAACTCTCGCAAGCTCGGCAGGACACTCAGAAAACTCGCGCGGAACAGCAGGAGTTACTTGAGCAGGCCCGGGAGAAAGCTGAACAAACCATTCAGGAAGTTGAACAGCGACAGGAACAAAACTTTCAGGAGTTGCGCTCTGATATGCAGCAGTCCATGCAGGCGGTTGAGCGCATGTATGAAGAGAATAAGTCTCTGCAGGAGCGTATCGACGCATTAGCGTCGCGTTTAGATGAGCTTGCCAATAATGTGAGCAAAACCGATGAACTGGAAGTTCAGTTTCAACAGGTATTAGCTCAACAACGGGAGCTGCTTGAACAGCAGGCTAGAGAAGAGCTGGAGCAGGAGTCCGGGTTTTCCGACTGGTTGCAAAGTCCTTTGAATATGTTGCTTGTATCAGTATTACCGGCACTGCTTATTATCGGTCTTATTGTGTTTTTCTTTTTGCGCCGTTCAGCCAAACCGGTAGAGGAAGATGAAGAGGCGGAAGAAAAGAGCAGTAAAGAGCTTACTGAAGAAGAAGCCGCCGCTGAACTCGATAAAGAACTGCTGGGAGATGTACCTAACGACAGTACAGATGGCTTATTCGATATTGATGGTGAAGAAAGCACTGATGACGAAGGTGACGACTTAAGTGCGCTAGAGGCTGAGTTAACCGGAAATTCGGATGAGCCGGAAGCCGCTGATTTGAGCGTTCGTCTTGACGATGGAAAAGACGATGCCAGGAAGGAAGAACCGAAGCCGGAAGCCGAAACTGAACCGGCTGTAGAAGACGATTTAGACGACGATGATCAGGCTGTATTGCCGGATGAAGAAGACGAAGAGTCTAGTGAATTGTCTCAGGATGAACTGGATCGTTTATTTGGCGAAGCCGACGATGATGATGAACAGGCGATTGACCTTTCCGTCACTGATGAAGAAGAGTCTCCGGAGTCATCGAGTGCAGATGCTGATGAACCTGTTTCAGAAAATATTGAGCAAGAAGGTGAAGCAACAGAAGAAGAGTCTGCAGTAGCTGACGTCGATGATATCGATGACATTTTGTCCGACAACGCGCCTTCAGAAACTCCTGAAGAAGCTGACAGCGACGATGAGCGTGCAGTTGATGATAAGCCTGACAAAGGCGAAACTGATTCAGACCAGGAAAGTGACGACTTGTTGCCGGATGACTTTGACGACAGCGAGGTTGATGATGTTCTCGCTGAGTTGGGTCTTGCGGAAAACGAAGCCGATGAGCCGGAAAGTGAGAAAGCGGAAAGCATAGAAACCGACAGCTCCGAAGCCGAAGATGAACCAGAAGCTGATGAGGCTCAATCAGAAGAGGCTGCCGAAGCGGAAGAAACCGAGCTAACCTCGCAGGAGGAAAGCCAGCCTGTAGAAGAAGACTCCGAAGAAGATAATCTGGAACAGTTGCTGCAAGAGTCGGATGAGTTGACTCAGTCACTGGATGACCTTGAAGAAGAAGTTCCCGACGACGATGCGGAACTTGATAAGGCAGAAGATGAAGCGGACAAAGACTTAGAGTCGCTATTTGGTGGTTCCGATAATGCGGATAATATTGTCGATGAAGATGAGCCGGCTACAGAAGAAAACGACACCGAAAGCGAAGCCGAAACTGATGCATTTAGCGCTACCGACGACGATGAATTTGTGGATATTGACTCCTTAATGGCGGATGCCGATGAGGAAGACGAAGACAGTGATCGCTATCAGTCGTCGGCAGTAAAAGACGTTTTACCGGATGATGAATCTGGAGATGCCGAAGGGGCTCCACAAGATGATGAACCGTCGGGTCAGCTTGATCTTGCCAGAGCCTATATTGAAATGGGCGAAGAGGACGAAGCTCGGGAGATTCTTCAGCAATTAGCAGAAGGTGATGATGAAGCGCTGGCAAATGAAGCTAAGACGCTGCAACAGAAACTAGATTCGTAGGATAAAGTAGTATGCGAATGGCCTTATGCCTTGAATACGACGGCAGTCGTTATTATGGATGGCAACGACAACGTGAAGTAGCCAGTGTTCAGCAGTGTGTTGAAGAGGCTTTGAGTAAAATAGCGAATGCGCCTGTTGAGGTAACTTGTGCCGGCAGAACGGATGCTGGTGTTCATGCTACCGCACAGATCGTGCATTTTGATGTCCCGGTACCAAGAGCTGATGTTGCCTGGACGTTAGGAGTGAACAGTAATCTGCCCGCTGGTATTGCTGTACGCTGGGCGCGGGAAGTTGACAGTGAGTTCAGTGCGCGGTTTAGCGCTACGTCGCGACGTTACCGTTATATTATTGCCAATACCAGATTCCGTCCGGGGATCCATTCGGCAGGGGTCAGTCATTATCATCAACCACTTGACGCTGAAGTTATGCAAGAAGCTGCTCAGGCGCTTGTCGGTGAACATGACTTTACTGCATTCCGGGCATCTCATTGCCAGTCGCATACCCCGTTTCGTAAGGTTTCCGATTTAACGGTTGAACGCCGTGGCGACTATATTATCGTGGATATTTCGGCGAATGCCTTTTTGCATCACATGGTGCGAAATATCGTCGGCAGTTTGATCGTTGTTGGTCAGCACCTGCAGCCACCGGACTGGATTGGAGAATTGTTAAGACAGAAAGACCGCACCAAGGCTGCAGCTACAGCGAAACCCGGCGGACTTTACCTGGTGGCAGTAACTTACCCGGAACACTATAATATACCCGATGCTCCACTGGGACCTTTGTGGCTAGGCGATTAAGAGTCACTGTTATGACCTCTTTGCTTGACCCATTTGTGGTACCATGTAAGCTACATCAAATTGACTAATAACAGCCTTTGGGCGGAATAGTATGAGCTGGATAGAAAGAATTCTTGCGAAGCCAAAAATTAACAAACGACGTGGCGTTCCAGAGGGCGTGTGGAGCAAGTGCACGGCCTGTGGCAATATTATTTATAAGGCTGATTTAGAACGCAGCCTTAATGTTTGCCCTAAGTGTGATCATCACATGCGGGTTACCGGGCGCAGCCGTTTAGATATTTTTCTGGATAAAGACAATCGCGAAGAAATAGGCACAGATTTAGAGCCAAAAGATGTTCTGCGCTTTAAAGATTCCAAAAAATACAAAGACCGTATTGCTGCCGCGCAAAAAAGCACGGGTGAGAACGACGCCCTAATTGCCGAGAAAGGTACCGTAAAAGGCGTTCCTCTAGTCGCGGTTGCCTTTGACTTTAACTTTATGGGCGGCTCCATGGCATCGGTGGTAGGGGCTAAGTTTGTACTGGCTGCCGAAGTCTGCCTTAAGCATCGTATTCCGCTGGTATGTTTCTCTGCCTCCGGCGGTGCTCGTATGCAGGAAGCTCTGATGTCGTTAATGCAAATGGCTAAGACCTCTGCGGCTTTAGCTCGTATGAGCGAAGAAGGCCTGCCGTTCATCTCGATATTAACCGACCCGACCATGGGTGGTGTTTCTGCGAGTCTGGCAATGTTGGGCGATATTCATATTGCTGAACCAAAAGCTCTCATCGGCTTTGCCGGACCTCGGGTTATTGAACAAACGGTTCGTCAAACCTTACCGGAAGGTTTTCAACGCGCTGAGTTCCTGCTGGAACATGGGGCTATCGACATGATTACCGACCGTCGTGATATGCGCGATACTGTTGCCCGTTTGTTGGCGAAAATGCAAAACTTACCTTCTACCGAAGCTACGGAAGTAAGTGTAAACGAGTAATGGCGGAGATATCTTCATCAGCTCCTGCAGTGACTGCATCACTGCAGGAGTGGCTGACCTACCTCGAAAAACTTCATCCGAAAAATATCGATATGGGTCTGGAGCGTGTAGCCAGAGTGGCTGCTAATGCCGGCGTATTAAAGCCGGCAGCTTTAGTCATAACGGTTAGCGGAACCAATGGTAAAGGCTCAACAGTTTGCTATCTGGAAACGATTCTGCAGGCGGCAGGTTACACTACCGGCGTTTATACCTCACCGCATATTACCGAGTATCGCGAGCGAGTTCGGGTTAATGCGCAAGAATTGCCGGACTCCGAACACGTTAAAGCATTTCATGCTATTGAGCAGGCTCGTAACAATACGTCATTAACTTATTTTGAGTTTGGTACGTTAGCGGCGCTTTGGTTAATGGGTCGCCAGTCTCCGGATGTCGCTATTCTTGAGGTAGGCCTGGGTGGGCGTCTAGACGCGGTTAACTGTGTTGACGCAGACGTGGCTGTGGTCACCAGTATCGGCATCGACCACATTGCTTTTCTCGGAAATAATCGTGAGCACATTGGGTATGAAAAAGCCGGTATTGCCAGATCGGGTAAGCCATTAATTTGTGGTGAAGCAAGTCCAACGGCCAGTATTGCAGAAAGCGCGGAGCGCATCGGGGCTAAGCTTTATCAAGTCGGGCGTGACTTTCATCGTACCGAATACGATGAAAGCTGGAGTTATCGTAGTCAGAACACCCAATTGAATGACTTGCCGTTACCAAAACTGCCTCTTATCAACGCGTCAACAGCCATTGCGGCTATCGAACAATTGCCGTTACCAGTCAGCTTATCGGCTATTCGTGAAGGTATTACTCGGGCAAGTTTACCTGGGAGAATGCAGTCTGATACCGTTAATGGTATTGAAGTTTTGCTGGACGTTGCGCATAACCCGCAGGCTGCAGTTTATGCTAGTCGCTATTTGAATAAATTTTATCCACAACATAAAATTTTTGCTGTTGTGGGGATGTTAAGTGACAAAGACCATGCCGGTGTCGCTAACGCATTGAGTTCTCAGGCTTCTGCCTGGTATCTTGGCTCACTGTCAGAGCCGCGTGGTGAAACTGCGGATAACTTGGTGATCAATGCTAAATTACCTACGGAATCCTGTTATCTGTTTGAATCGGTGGAGCAGGCGTTTGCAGCAGCAGTGACAGCAGCGCAGCAATGGCAAATGAATGACGGCAAAGCTCTGGTTTTCGGCTTCGGCTCGTTTTACACTGTAGCGAGAATTAACGCGTATCTAAAAGGAGCTTGAGCTTTGTCCAGTCCTCTACAAAATCGTCTCGTTGGCACTTTAATACTTGTGGCGTTAGCCGTGATCATTATTCCAGATGTGCTTGATGGCGAAAAGAAAGAGCCTGTGGAACCAATGGAAACCATTCCATTAAAACCCGCAGTAGAGGAGCAGCTGAAGAAGCCGGAAACTCTATCAGATACAACTGTAGCAGAACCCGTTACGGTTGAAGAAGCATCATCAGATGTTGAGAAAACGGCAGATGAGGCCGCTTCGGTTCAGGAGGACAGCAACGTACAAGCTCCACCACGTGAGCCAGCCGAGTTCGCGGTCGATGGTAAAGCCTGGGTTATTCAGTTAGGTGCTTTTAGCCAGGAAGATAGTGTTAAGCGGCTTATTTCACAGCTACAGGCAAAAGGCTTTGCCGCATACTCTCAAGAGACGTCCGGAGGTTCTTTGATCCGTGTATTGGTTGGTCCGGATACGTCAAAAACAGAACTAGAAAAGCAACTGACGCCGTTAAAAGAGCTAACTGGCCTTGAAGGTAAGGTCATTACCTACCGGCCATAAGTTTTGCAATATATGCGAAAAGAAATCACATTATGAATCGCATTCTGTTAAAATCGCCCGCGTCTTTAGCCCAGCAATTGTGAGTCATTATGCTCTGGATTGACTACGCCATTATTATTGTTATCGGCCTTTCTACGCTTATCAGCCTGGTAAGAGGGTTCGTTAAAGAAGCCGTATCTCTGGCCATCTGGATAGCAGCTTTTTTTATCGCTAGTCAGTTCTACGAAGATCTTGCGGTATACTTTACCCAAATTGATGATCCGTTGGTCAGAAACGCTGCCGCTATTGCCGCATTATTCGTAGCGACACTTATTCTGGGCGCTATTATCAACTATATTCTGTCTCAATTAGTTCATCACACCGGCTTGTCCGGAACCGACCGGGTGCTTGGTCTGGTGTTTGGCGCTTTACGCGGAGTGCTAATTGTCAGTGCGTTATTATTCTTTATAGACTCTTTTACTACGTTATCTTCCAGTGACTGGTGGAAGGAGTCCGTGTTAATTCCTCATTTCGGTGTATTTATTCAGTGGTTTTTCAGCTATCTGGAAAACAGCTCCAGTTTTTTAGTCCCTCAACCTGTATAAAAAGGTGAAAAGACATGTGTGGTATTGTTGGTATTGTTGGTAAGCAGCCTGTTAACCAAGCGCTTTACGATGGGTTAACCATGCTTCAACATCGTGGCCAGGACGCCGCTGGTATTATGACAGTTGATGAGCACTGTACTTTGCGTTTAAGAAAAGCCAACGGATTGGTGCGGGATGTGTTCCATACACGTCACATGCACCGCTTGTCGGGTAATGTCGGTATTGGTCATGTGCGTTACCCTACGGCCGGAAGTTCGAGCTCAGCAGAAGCGCAGCCATTCTATGTTAACTCGCCTTTTGGTATTGCCATGGCGCACAACGGTAACTTAACTAATGCTGCTGACGTTCAGGAACATTTGTTTCAAACGGCCCGTCGCCACATTAATACCACTTCTGATTCGGAAATTTTGCTGAACATTTTTGCCAATGAGCTGGATAAAAACGAGAGTTTAACGCTGAGCGAAGAAGACGTTTTTCGCACCATGACCGCGGTTCACCGTCAGGTTCGTGGTTCTTATGCCGTGGTAGCAATGATCCTCGGTCATGGCATGGTTGCATTCCGTGACCCATGGGGCATTCGTCCTTTAGCCCTGGGTAAACGTGATACCGAAGACGGCGAAGAGTACATTGTTGCCTCTGAAAGCGTTGCCATTGACGGCACCGGTTTTAAATATATGCGCGATGTCGAGCCTGGCGAAGCTATTTATATTACAAACGATGGCAAGCTGTATTCTCGTCAGTGCGCTGATAAGCCAATACATTGTCCGTGTATTTTTGAGTACGTGTACTTTGCGCGTCCCGACTCGTTTATTGATGGCATTTCGGTCTATGCCTCTCGGGTTAATATGGGCCGTAAGCTGGGCGAGAAGATAAAGCGTGATTACGGCGAACTCGATATTGATGTGGTTATTCCAATTCCTGAAACCAGCTGTGATATCGCTTTAGAGATAGCCAGCGTGCTGGACTTACCTTATCGCCAGGGCTTTGTGAAAAACCGTTATATTGGTCGTACCTTTATTATGCCGGGACAGACTCAGCGACGTAAATCAGTACGCCGAAAGTTAAATGCCATTAGCGCGGAATTCCGTGGTAAAAATGTCCTACTGGTTGATGATTCAATTGTACGTGGAACAACGTCAGAACAGATAATTGAAATGGCTCGTGAAGCCGGTGCGAAAAAAGTATATTTTGCTTCAGCGGCTCCGGAAATTCGCTTCCCGAACGTTTACGGTATTGATATGCCAAGCGCTAACGAGCTGATTGGTCACGGACGTGAAGCAACGGAAATTCGTGACATAATTAAAGCTGATGGTCTCATTTATCAGGATCTTGACGACTTAATTGAAGCAGTAGGAGCAGAGAACCGATCAATTAAACGTTTTGATACGTCGGTATTCAGTGGTGAATACGTAACGGGTGATGTGAGCCAGGAGTACTTAGATCGTTTGCATGCGGCACGTAATGACGTTGCAAGGTCCGATCGTGACGGCTCAGAAGACGCCAACCTCGAACTTCACAACGACAACGATTAATTCATTCTGAAATAAAAGACTGAGCGCTGGGCGCTCAGTCTTGCTGGAATGGGTACACCGAACCCAGCTTCATAATTTGTGTTAACTCATCAAGTGCCGTGCGCGATTCTTCCAGTAGCGCCGGGTCACGTAAATCGTCGACTGCTAACTCATCACGGTAATGCTTCTCTACCCATTGATTCAAACGATTAAATAACCCTTCAGACATCAGGCAATTCTGGTTTGCACCCGCTATTTCTTCATCGTTTAAAGCAACACGTAAACGCAAACAGGCTGGACCGCCACCGTTGCGCATACTCTGCTTCACGTCAAAGTACTCAACCCGCTTAATTGGGCTGTCAGCGCTTTGCGTCAACTGTTCAAGATAGGAACGGACATTATCGTTTTCCTGGCACTCGGTAGGCGCGATAATGGTCATTTGGCCGTCGGGCGGTGTAATTAACTGAGTATTGAATAAGTAGGTATTTACTGCGTCCTGAATGCTCACTTGTTCTGTAGCAACTTTAATGAAATGTAGCGGATGTTCGCCGAATTTACGTTGAATTTCTGCTAATTTCGACTCGGTATCAGTAAAGGCCTGCTCGTGATAAAAAAGCACATTCTGGTTACCGACCGCGATAACATCATTATGGAATACGCCCTGGTCAATAACATCGGGGTTCTGCTGAATGTAAACGGTGTTGTCTTCACTTAAACCATGCAACCGGGCAATTGCCTGAGAGGCTTCCAGAGTCTGTCTTGCCGGGAAGCGCTTAGGTGCTGGTTTAGAACTGTCGAAGGCGTAACGGCCAAAAACAAAGAGCTCAATTCCGGCATGACCATATTCACGACACAGACGGGTGTGGTTCGCGGCACCTTCGTCACCAAAATGTTCATTGTCCGGCAGGTGGGTGTGATGCTCAAAATAACGACCATTATTGAACATTGCCTGCAGAATACGGCCACTGGTTTGTGGTTCTAACGAACGGTGAAACTTATTGGTCAGATTCGCCGGAGTGAAATGCACTTTCCCATTTGCTGTGTCTGCACTGGGCGAAACTGTCGCGGCATTGGCTGTCCACATACTGGAAGCGGAGCAAACGGCCTGAAATATGGCGGACGCTTCGGTTGCTGCACGGTATAAAACCTCGGAATCAGTACCGTGGAAGCCCAGGCGGCGTAATGCAAAAATATCCGGGCGTTCCTGTGGCGCCAACACACCTTGCTTCATTCCCATATCGTGCAAGGCTTTCATTTTTTTCAGACCTTGCAGGGCAGCATGTTTGGGACTGGATGTTGCTTTTGCATTGGCTAAAGAGGCAACGTTGCCGAACGACAGTCCAGCGTAGTTATGAGTTGGCCCAACCAAACCGTCATAGTTGACTTCGAAGTGTTGCATGCTCACTTGTCGATACTCCCTGCACGTATCGTGCACCTAAAAATAGAAACTTAATTGCCATTATACTGTTTTAAAACGGCCTTGAAAGCCTTTATTTTTCTGGACTTTGGCTTGCTAACGTAATTGTGACTGTTTATTTAACTTGTGCGAATTTTTATCAAATAACCGAGTTGCGGTTGTTTCTGCAAGCGATAACCGATATACCTAAAAAAGGCCGCTAAAGAGCAATTGCACTTGTAATTGTTACTGTTAGCACGTATATACACGGTCATCTACAACAAGAGAACGATTATTCTATGGCAAAATCGCTCGTCATTGTCGAGTCTCCGGCAAAAGCCAAAACGATTAATAAGTATTTAGGTAAGGACTTTGTCGTTAAGTCCAGTGTTGGTCATGTCCGTGATCTGCCTACCCGTGCCACTGAGACAATAAAGAGTAAGCCGGCTGCAGAAGTACGCAAGATGTCGCCGGATGCTAAGGCAAAATACCAGAAAGAACGTGATTATAAGCGACTGATTGCTCGTATGGGGGTTGACCCGGAAAATGACTGGGAAGCGCATTACGAGGTTCTGCAGGGAAAAGAAAAAGTCGTTAAAGAGCTAAAACAGTTAGCCAAAAAGTCAGATGAAATTATTCTGGCAACGGATTTGGACCGCGAGGGAGAGGCGATAGCCTGGCACTTGCGGGAACTTATTGGTGGTGATGACTCGCGATATAAACGCGTGGTGTTTAACGAAATAACGAAAAAAGCCATTCAAGAAGCTTTTCAACATCCGGCAGAGCTGAACACCGACCGGGTTAATGCGCAGCAGACCCGACGTTTCCTGGATCGGGTCGTTGGTTTTATGGTGTCGCCCTTGTTGTGGAAGAAAATCGCCCGAGGGTTGTCAGCAGGACGTGTCCAATCTGTCGCTGTAAGGCTTGTGGTTGAACGTGAGCGTGAAATTAAAGCCTTTGTACCGGAAGAGTACTGGGACGTTCATGCAGACTTAAACACGCCTGCGGACGAGTCTCTGCGCATGCAGGTGATGAAGCAGGCTGGTAAGAACTTCCGTCCGTCCAATAAACAGGAAACGGACGCAGCTTTAGCACTACTGAAAAAAGCCGGCTATGAAATTACCGGGCGTGAAGATAAGCCAACGTCCAGTAAACCCAGTGCGCCTTTTATTACCTCGACTCTGCAGCAAGCCGCCAGTACCCGATTAGGCTTTGGCGTTAAGAAAACCATGATGATGGCTCAGCGTCTGTATGAAGCAGGCCACATTACGTACATGCGTACCGATTCAACCAATTTAAGTTCTGAGGCTGTCGATGCTTGTCGTGAATTAATTACCAAGGACTTTGGTAAAAATTATTTACCGGACGATCCTGTTCGCTATGGTGCAAAAAGTAACGCACAGGAAGCGCACGAAGCGATACGTCCGTCAGATGTGAAGGTTAAGTCAGAGTCACTGGCTTCTGTGGAGCGAGACGCGCAGCGTTTGTATGAGTTGATTTGGCGTCAGTTTGTGGCCTGCCAAATGGTACCGGCTCGATACGATAGTACCACTCTGACGGCAACCGCCGGCGATTTTGAATTGAAAGCTCGCGGACGTGTGATGCGGTTTGCCGGTTGGACTAAGGTGATGCCTCCGGCCAGTAGTAAAAAAGACGGTGATGCGACCTTGCCTGATGTGAAAAAAGGCGATGCATTACAGCTGGAGAAACTGAATCCGGAACAACACTTTACTAAGCCACCGGCGCGTTATGGTGAGGCTTCTCTGGTCAAAGAACTGGAGAAACGAGGCATTGGTCGTCCATCAACTTATGCTTCAATTATTTCTACCATTCAGGATCGCGGTTATGTTCGGGTGGAGAGCCGTCGTTTCTTTGCCGAGAAAATGGGTGAAATTGTCAATGATCGGTTGATTGAGAACTTCACTGAGCTAATGAATTATAACTTTACGGCAGAAATGGAACAGGCGCTGGATGATATTGCTGCCGGGAAACGTGACTGGAAAGAGACTCTGGATAAGTTTTATGCAGACTTTAAAGAGCGCCTGGAAAAAGCAGAACTGGAACCGACTGAGGGCGGCATGCGTGAGAACAGCATGGTTCTTACCGATATCGATTGCCCTGAGTGTGGTCGTAAAATGGGAATAAGAACAGCGTCCACGGGCGTATTCCTTGGCTGTTCTGGCTATAACTTACCGCCCAAAGAACGTTGTACCAAAACGCTTAACCTGACACCGGGCGAAGAAGCGATAGAGGTGACTGACGAAGAAGAGCGCGAAACAGAAGCGCTTCGTGCCAAAAAGCGTTGCCCTAAGTGTGGCACCGCAATGGACAGTTACCTTATTGACGAAAAGCGTAAGCTTCATGTTTGTGGTAACAACCCAACATGTGACGGTCAACTGGTTGAAGAGGGGACTTTCCGCATTAAGGGGTATGACGGACCCACCATTGAATGCGATAAGTGTGGTTCTGAAATGCAGTTAAAAACGGGACGTTTTGGTAAGTACTTCGGCTGCACTAACAGTGAGTGTAAAAACACCCGAAAATTACTTCGAAGCGGGGAAGCTGCGCCACCGAAAGAAGACCCAGTGCCGTTGCCTGAGTTACCTTGTGAAGAGTCGGATGCTTACTTTGTGCTAAGAGACGGTGCCTCCGGTATTTTCCTGTCGGCCAATACCTTCCCTAAATCGAGAGAAACTCGGGCAGTTACGGTAAAAGAACTGGCTAAGTTTAAAGATCGTTTACCGGAAAAGTTCAAGTACCTGGCTGAAGCCCCGAAAGAAGATGATGACGGTAATGATGCTATTGTTCGTTTTTCAAGAAAGCACAAAGAACAGTACGTTGTTACTGAAATTAAGAAGAAACAAACGGGCTGGAAGGCTTTTTACCGCAGTGGTAAATGGCAGGTAGAAGAAAAGTAGTTAAAGGCTTACGAGCAAACACTCATTTTGCCAATAGTTAAAATATAAAAGCAGGACTAACATAG
Organism: Idiomarina sp. UBA3176; assembly: GCF_002364295.1. Classification (NCBI taxonomy): domain Bacteria; kingdom Pseudomonadati; phylum Pseudomonadota; class Gammaproteobacteria; order Alteromonadales; family Idiomarinaceae; genus Idiomarina; species Idiomarina sp. UBA3176. The sequence continues at coordinate 119,773 of NZ_DEXU01000005.1, read as the reverse complement.
TGCCGTGTCTATTGAAGGACACGGCACACCGGACACGGAGGTCCTCATGTTATTGTCTCGCTTGAGCATAACACTTCCCGCTGCTTTTCCGGCAGCGGGTTTTTCTTTTCTGAACCCCGTTAAAATATTGAAAAAACAATCCGGGCAGGCGAGTGTTGAGTTGCTGGTCGTTTGGCCTGTTATTGTCGCCTGCGTTTTTACTTTTATTCAGGCTCTCTTTATTTGGTGGGCGCAGCAAACACTTACAGTAGCGAATCAGTATGCGGTGAGGGCAGGAAGTCTTAACCATGGTAACAATAATGCCATGGTGAACACGCTGGCGGCAGGAATGGCCGGTTTAAAACCACAACTGAACATAGATAACAAAATAGCCGCCGCAGCTGAGGCTATAGCTAAACAGCGACTTCATTTCTCGCGCTTTGGACAATTAAAGGTTCTGTCACCCAGTACTGATGATTTTCGCCAGTTTTCGGACTGGCGCTGGGATAACGAATTGCAAAAAGACGTACTGGAAATTTCGGTTGACCATTATCATGCACGGGCTGGCGATAATGCCTCCGAGGAATGGCATCAGGCACGCGTTTTGGTTATTGAAACTTATTGGTGCTTGCCACTGGAAATTCCAATTGCTGCTGATTTTCTGGCGGCAACACAGAGTTTAGTCTCAGATTCAAAAGCCGCGACTTACTGTGCAGGCCGAAGTACTTTATTTGATAAACCGTTGTGGGGGTTATCGAATACCGCTCAACATGTCATGTTAAGCGGCTACCGACAGCAATAAAATTTAACGAACGTCGTGATAATCGACACAGGCCTGCAATGTGTTCTCAATTAACGAGGCAACTGTCATGGGGCCAACGCCACCGGGAACAGGAGTGATCCAGCCGGCTCGCTCGGCAGCGACAGAGAACTCCACGTCACCGGTTAATCGACCATCGGGCAGGCGATTCATTCCTACATCTATGACGATGGCGCCAGGTTTAATCCACTCGCCAGGAATGAACTCCGCTTTGCCTACCGCAACAACAACGATATCAGCACGCTTGACATGATCGGATAAGTCTTTGGTAAAGCGATGACACACCGTCGTTGTTGCTCCTGCCAGTAATAACTCCAGGCTCATTGGACGACCAACAATATTCGATGCCCCGACAACCACTGCGTTTAAGCCGTGTAAGTCAACGTGCGTGTGCTCTAACAGTGTCATAATACCTTTGGGGGTACAGGGGCGCAAAGCCGGGATACGTTGTGACAAACGTCCAATATTGAATGGATGGAAGCCATCGACATCTTTATCCGGGCGAATTCTTTCTAAAATTGGTGTGGCATCCAGACCCGCAGGCAACGGAAGCTGAACTAAAATACCATCTACGGCGTCGTCATCGTTCAGCTCTTCAATGAGCTTCTCAAGTTCTTTCTGTGTTGTGGTTATTGGTAAGTCGTAATCAAACGAACGAAAACCAACGTCTTCACAGGCACGGCGCTTGTTGCCCACGTAAACTTCTGAAGCGGCGTCGCTTCCGACCAGAACAACAGCTAACCCTGGTGCCCGTAATCCGGAATCAATGCGTTCTTTTACTTGCTGTTTAACCGCCTGGCGAACAGTGGCAGCGATGGTTTTACCATCGATAATTTGAGCTGGCATAATGACGTTCCCAAAGATGAGAGAATTCAAGGTGATATATAAGTTGTATTGTAACTTTTTTCTGCCCTGAATGTCACCGGTTGTTGGTTTAGTCGTCAGGTTGTTGCAAAAGTAGCCAGTCGGCACTGATAACCGAAAAAAAGTTTGACGGGTCAGTCTTCAGCAGGTAATATTCGCCACCGTTGTCGACCAGCAATAGTGTTTTTAAAAGCTGCGTATGACACGGCTTTCGGAGAAATTCGGCGATTAGCGCAGTTTGGT
>NZ_DEXU01000005.1:117409-117684 GCF_002364295.1 Idiomarina sp. UBA3176 | reverse complement strand
CAAATCCTGCATCGCCGACCATTCTCTTGACGGTTTATTGGTTCGATATGCGCCCGTAGCTCAGTTGGATAGAGCAACGGCCTTCTAAGCCGTGGGTCGCAGGTTCGAATCCTGCCGGGTGCGCCATAACGCGCCAAAGAAATCACTCAGTGGTGGGTGTAGCTCAGTTGGTAGAGCCCCGGATTGTGATTCCGGTTGTCGTGGGTTCAAGTCCCATCATCCACCCCATTTCTTTTGAAGTAACATCCTGTATTTCGGCGATTAGCGCAGTTTGG
>NZ_DEXU01000005.1:68412-117246 GCF_002364295.1 Idiomarina sp. UBA3176 | reverse complement strand
CAAATCCTGCATCGCCGACCATTACACTAATTCCCCCTTTTTCTTTTCAGCCACTACTGCTACATTTATCTAATACTTAATCAAAAGATTTTGTTGTTAATCCTTGGCTGGAGCTATTGTTATGGACTTTAAGAAAAGTTTAAAGAATCCCGCTGAAGCGTTCGATTCTCCGCAAGACGTGGCAAATGATCCTGAGCTTTCAAACGAGCAGAAAATCGAAGTGCTGACGCAGTGGCGTTATGATGAATTGGAAACCGAAGTCGCCGATCAAGAAAATATGGCCGGGGATAAACCGGATAAACTGGGCGAAATCAACAATCTACTCCTTGAGCTTAAAGATAAATCTTAGTTATTTTTCCTTCCGTTAAAGTGAAGCCTAAAAATTGCCGCTCGGGGGCTCGACTCCGGGCGGTCACCTCGCTATAATGCTGCGTCATTTTTAAAGGTCAACGCCGTTGCCGTATCTCATTTTTATAATGATAAGTTGATGCGAGTAACATTCATTGATTGAAACCGAGGTAATGAAGCAATGCAGGTTTCTGTAGAGACAACTCAAGGTTTAGAACGTCGTGTGACTGTTACAGTCCCGGCAGATACAATTGATAGCGAAGTAAAACGCTTATTAAAAGAAGAATATCGCCATCGTCGTGTGAATGGTTTCCGCAAAGGAAAAATTCCGCCAAACGTATTACAAAAGCTGTTTGGTCGCGAAGCCCGTTCACGTGCAGCGTCAAGTATCATGCAAAGTAAGTACTTTGAAGCTGTTATGCAGGAAAAACTGAACCCTGCTGGCGCACCTGCAATTGAACCTAAAGTCAATGAGCCAGGTAAAGATCTTGAGTTCACGGCTACGTTCGAAGTGTATCCAGAAGTAGAAGTACAGAACCTGGACAAAGTAAAAGTTGAAAAGCCTGCTGTTGAAGTCACTGAGAAAGACGTCGACAACATGCTGGAAACGTTGCAGAAACAACATGCTGACTGGAAAGAAGTTAAGCGTAAATCCAAAAAGGGTGACCGTGTCACTATGGATTTCGTTGGTTCTATTGACGGTGAAGAATTTGAAGGCGGTAAAGCTGACGACTTCGCGCTTGAGCTGGGCGAAGGTCGCATGATTCCTGGGTTTGAAGATCAAATCAAAGGAATTAAAGCGGGCGAAGAAAAGACTATTGAAGTCACTTTCCCGGAAGACTATCACGCTGAAAACCTGAAAGGTAAAGAAGCGCAATTCGTGGTAACCGCGAAGAAAGTTGAAGCACGTGACCTGCCAGAGCTAAACGATGAGTTCGTTGCATTGTTTGGTGTGAAAGAAGGCGGCGTTGAAGCGTTGAAAGAAGAAGTTCGCAAAAATATGGAACGCGAGCTGAAAAACGCAGTGAAAGCAAAAGTTAAAGAACAAGTACTGAAAGGTATTGTTGAAAACAACGACGTTGAACTGCCTAAATCAATGATCGACCAGGAAATTGACCAGTTGCGTAAGCAAGCGGCTCAACGTTTCGGTGGTAATGTTGAACAAATGCCTGACTTGCCGGCGGAGCTGTTCGAAGAACAAGCGAAAGAGCGTGTTAAAGTTGGTTTGTTATTAGGTGAAGTGATTCGTGGTAACGAGCTTAAAGCTGATGATGAGAAAGTTGATGAAATCATCGCAACGGCAGCTTCTGCTTATGAAGACCCGCAGGAAGTTGTGGAATACTACAAGTCAAACAACGATATGATGCAGCAAGTTCGTAACTTAGCGTTGGAAGAGCAAGCAATCGAATTCGTGTTGGAAAAAGCCTCGGTTAAAGATAAAAAAGCGAGCTTTGATGACATCATGAATCCGAAGCAGCAGTAATCTAGTGTAACGGAATCCTTGACGGGTCCCGCTACAGCTTGGTTTAATGGCTCGTATGACCTCATACGAGCCATTTTTATTTCAGGAGCTTTATAAAACATGTCGAGCGATATTCAGGATCCAATGGCACAGCTAGTCCCTATGGTCGTCGAGCAGACTTCGAAAGGTGAGCGCTCTTACGACATCTATTCACGTCTCTTAAAAGAACGTGTCATTTTTTGTTGTGGTCAGGTAGAAGACCACATGGCCAATCTCATTGTGGCTCAGCTACTGTTTTTAGAATCAGATAATCCTGATAAAGACATTTACCTTTACATTAATTCGCCTGGTGGGGTAGTGACAGCGGGTATGGCTATTTACGATACCATGCGCTTTATTAAGCCGGATGTTAGCACGGTATGTATGGGCCAAGCGGCCAGTATGGGCGCGTTCCTATTGGCTGGTGGTGCTCAGGGTAAACGTTATTGTTTACCTAATTCCCGAGTGATGATTCACCAGCCGTTGGGTGGATTCCAGGGACAAGCGTCAGATTTTGAAATTCATGCGAAACAAATTTTGGATCTGAAAGAGCGCTTAAACCGTATGTTAGCGGAGAACACAGGTCAGGATTACGAGAAAGTGGCCAGAGACACTGATCGCGATCACTTTTTATCGGCAGAAGAGTCAATCGATTACGGCCTGGTTGATGGTATTTTACGTCAGCGTGGCGAAGAGTCCTGAGTTGGCGCAGAGCAGTTAGGAGAAAAGCATGACGGATCAGTCCAAAGGTGACGGCGATAAGCCGCTATATTGCACTTTTTGTGGCAAAAGTCAGCACGAAGTTAAGAAGCTTATTGCAGGACCGTCCGTATTCATTTGTGATGAATGCGTTGAGCTATGCAATGACATTCTAAAAGAAGAAATTCATCAACTGTCTCCGGTTCCGGATCAGGATGAGTTGCCTGTGCCAAAAGCTATCCGTAAGCATTTGGATGACTATGTTATTGGTCAGGATCGCGCCAAAAAGGTGTTGTCGGTAGCCGTTTATAATCACTACAAACGCTTACGCGGTTCAGCCAAGCAGGAAGTTGAGCTTGGCAAAAGTAATATCCTGCTAATTGGTCCGACAGGCTCAGGAAAAACTTTCCTGGCTGAAACCTTAGCGCGTTATTTGGATGTGCCATTTACTATGGCAGATGCAACAACATTAACTGAAGCGGGTTATGTTGGCGAAGACGTTGAAAACATAATTCAAAAGCTTTTACAGAAGTGTGATTACGACGTTGAGAAAGCAGAGCGTGGTATTGTCTATATTGATGAGATTGATAAGATTTCACGTAAATCTGACAATCCGTCGATTACTCGCGATGTCAGTGGCGAAGGTGTACAACAAGCCTTACTGAAACTGATTGAAGGAACAGTTGCTTCTGTGCCGCCACAAGGCGGTCGGAAACATCCTCAACAAGAGTTTCTGCAAGTCGACACATCAAAAATTCTGTTTATCTGTGGCGGTGCTTTTGCTGGCTTGAATAAAGTTATCGAGCAACGCTTGTCTACCGGAACAGGTATTGGTTTTGGCGCAGAAGTGAAGAGTAAGACGCAAAGTGAAGAAGGGGCAATCATTGCTAAAGTGGAACCGGAAGATTTGGTTCGCTATGGCTTGATTCCCGAATTCATTGGTCGCTTACCGGTTGTAGCCACGCTAGATGAGCTGGATGAAGAAGCGTTGATTGAAATTTTGCGTGAGCCAAAAAATGCGTTAACCAAGCAATATTCAGCTTTGTTTGAAATGGAAGACGTTGAACTGGAGTTTCGTGAAGATGCTTTAAGAGCTATCGCGAAAAAGGCTATGGCTCGCAAAACAGGTGCTCGTGGTCTACGTTCCATTGTGGAAGGTGTTCTGCTGGGCACTATGTATGAACTGCCTTCTATTGAAGGGGTCGCGAAAGTTGTGGTGGATGAGTCGGTAATCGCTGGTGAATCCGATCCTATTCTAATTTACGCGAATCAGCAGAAAAATAAGCAGGCTTCGGGCGAATAATCCGAAACTGTATTAAAAGTGTTCGAAAAAGGGCCGGAAAGGCCCTTTTTTTCTGTCAAGGATTGAACTTTCAGGTAAAGACCGCATATTACAAAGTAAACCTAGGTCGGGAGAGAATTTAATGAGCGAAGAGCGCACCGAACAATTAACGATGCCGGTTCTGCCGTTGAGAGATGTCGTGGTATACCCGCATATGGTGATACCACTGTTTGTCGGTCGGGAAAAGTCGATTCGATGCTTACAAGCCGCTATGGATGAAGATAAACAAGTTTTTCTGGCGGCTCAGAAAGACGCTTCTGTGGATGAACCTACTACTGAGGATATTTATCAGGTAGGTACAGTTGCGACGGTTCTACAGCTACTGAAACTACCCGATGGCACCGTTAAAGTGCTGGTTGAAGGTAAGCAACGGGCGCAGCTGGATGAATTGCAGGATAACGAAGAATACTTTCAGGCTAGTATTCATTATCTGGCCGCGGAAGAGTTACCGGAAAAAGAAGAAGAGATTCTTATTCGTTCGGCACTGAATCAGTTCGAAGGCTATGTAAAGCTAAATAAGAAGATACCGCCGGAAGTACTGACGTCTCTGTCCGGCATTGAAGACGGCGATCGCTTAGCGGACACAATGGCTGCTCATATGCCGCTGAAACTTGCAGAAAAGCAGGCCATTCTTGAAATTACTGACATTCGGGAGCGCATCGAACATCTGATGGCTCTGATGGAAGGTGAGATTGATATTCTGCAGGTGGAAAAGCGCATTCGTAGCCGCGTTAAAAAACAGATGGAAAAAAGCCAGCGCGAATATTATTTGAATGAGCAAATGAAAGCCATTCAGAAAGAGCTGGGTGAAACCGAAGATGGCGTCGATGAATTTGAGCAGTTACAGAAGAAAATCGATGACGCCAAGATGCCGGCAGAAGCGAAGAAAAAGACTGAAGCTGAGTTACAAAAATTAAAAATGATGTCACCCATGTCAGCGGAAGCGACTGTCGTGCGCGGCTATATAGACTGGATGGTATCGGTTCCATGGAAGAAACGTTCGCGTATTAAGAAAGATTTAGCTCATGCTGAAAAAGTTTTAGATGCTGATCACTACGGGCTAGAGAAAGTTAAAGAACGTATTATTGAGTATCTTGCGGTACAACAACGAACCACCAAAGTGAAAGGTGCGATTCTTTGTTTAGTAGGTCCTCCAGGTGTCGGTAAAACCTCGCTTGGACAGTCGATAGCGAAGGCGACGGGGCGTGAGTATGTGCGCATGGCGCTAGGGGGCGTACGCGATGAAGCAGAAATACGAGGTCACCGTCGTACTTATATTGGCTCTATGCCCGGTAAACTGATTCAAAAAATGTCAAAAGTTGGCGTTCGTAATCCACTGTTTCTGTTAGATGAAATTGACAAAATATCGGCTGACATGCGCGGTGACCCGGCTTCAGCATTGCTAGAAGTACTGGATCCTGAGCAAAACATTAACTTCAATGACCATTATCTTGAAGTCGATTACGATTTGTCAGATGTCATGTTTGTGGCGACATCTAACAGTATGAATATTCCAGCGCCATTATTAGACCGCATGGAAGTGATTCGCTTGTCGGGTTACACCGAAGAAGAGAAGCTGAATATTGCGAAGCGACATTTGTTAACCAAGCAAATTGGCCGTAACGGTTTAAAAGAAAAAGAAATTACGGTTCAGGACAGTGCAATTATTGGCATTATTCGTTATTACACCCGCGAAGCCGGGGTGCGTAACCTCGAACGTGAGCTGTCGCGCTTGTGCCGTAAATCGGTTAAGCAAATTTTGCTGGATAAATCGATAAAACATGTTGAGATTACCGGCGACAATCTTAGCGACTATTTGGGCGTGCAACGGTTTGATTACGGCAAAGCTGAAGAAGCGAATCAAGTCGGTCAGGTTACTGGCTTAGCATGGACTGAAGTTGGCGGAGACTTGCTGACTATCGAAGCTACTAATGTAGCTGGTAAAGGAAAGACAACCACCACAGGTTCCCTGGGTGATGTTATGCAGGAGTCGATTCAAACTGCTCTGACAGTGGTTCGTAGCCGTGCTGACAAGCTGGGCATTGCGGAAGACTTCCATGAAAAACGCGATATTCACGTGCATGTGCCAGAAGGCGCTACACCGAAAGATGGGCCCAGTGCAGGTATTGCTATGGTGACAGCTATGGTGTCATCGTTAACCGGTAAACCTGTTCGTTCTGATGTAGCAATGACGGGCGAAATTACGTTGCGCGGTGAAGTGCTGGCCATTGGTGGTTTAAAAGAGAAATTGCTGGCTGCGCACCGTGGTGGAATCAAGCATGTGTTAATTCCTAAAGAAAATGAACGCGACTTGAAAGAAATTGCTGACAACGTAAAACAGGACTTAGTGATTCAGCCGGTAAAATGGATTGATGAAGTATTGGATGTTGCTTTGGTTAAGGAGTAACCAGCAATATAATACTAAAGTCATATTCAAGCACTAGAATGCGGTCTGCGGATGAGAAATCATGCTTCAGACCGCATTTTTTCGTTAAAAAGTGAGTAAAAAGGGTTTTCAATCTAAAAGACTGTGGTAGCCTAGAGTTTATAGCTGATTCACATGTATGACATACGAACAGCTGGATAGGAAAGCCATTTGGACTAATGGTGCTTGAACAATTAAATCAAGCTTGATATAACCGTTCTGGCCCATTTTAAAATCCGAATGGAACCACGGAAACTTGATAATAACAATCTAAGGGGATGATACTGTGAACAAGTCTCAGCTTATTGACAAAATCGCGGCAGGTGCAGATATTTCTAAGGCTGCTGCTGGTCGTGCTCTGGACTCTATGATCGATGCAGTAACTGATGCTCTAAAAAAAGATGACCAAGTCGCATTAGTTGGCTTCGGTACGTTTAGCGTGCGTGAGCGTTCTGCTCGTACTGGTCGTAACCCTCAAACGGGTGAGACTATTCAGATCGCTGCTGCTAAAGTTCCTTCTTTTAAAGCAGGTAAAGCACTGAAAGACGCAGTAAATTAATTAAAGCGCATTAGCGCTTTTTTTAAAGAATAATAATAGTAGCCCGAGGTTTATAAAACCTCGGGTTATTTTTTTGTATGAATGGTGAGTTTTAAGACGAATCACCTTATAATGTGACGTTGTTTATTCAGGTTAAATAAGGAAAGCCTTATTATGTTAGAGCGGATTCGGGAAGGCTCGCAGAGTTATACTGCTAAGGCCATTCTTGTGTTAATCATTCTAACTTTTGCATTAGCAGGTGTTGGTGGTTATATCACTAGTGACACAGAAGATGCTGTCGCAAAAGTTAATGGAGAAGAAATTCCTCGTAGTGACTACGATCGTGCTTATGAAAATGAGCGTAGTCGCTTGCAAGAGCAGTTTGGTGATATGTTTTCTGCTATTACTTCCGATCCAGATTATATGCGTAATTTACGCAGTGGAGTATTAGAGCAACTCATCGAACAAGAGCTTTTAGTGCAATACGCTGAAGATAACGGGATGAGAGTGAGCCCTGAGCAGGTAAAAGCTGCAATCCGTGATATTTCTCAATTTCGTACAGCAGGACAATTTGATAACGATGTCTACCTGATGGCTTTGCGTAATGCGGGTTATAGCCCTGAAGCTTTCGCGAAAGTGATGCAACAGGATATGACCCGAAATCAGTTACTACGAGGCTTGTCTGCGACTGCGTTCGTGCTTGAACCTGAAGCTATTGCCTTTATGCGCTTACAAAGCCAGTCGCGTTCAGGCGGCTTTTTAGTGGCAAGCAATGAAAGTTTCGAAGAGCAGGTAGAGATTGCAGAACAGGATATCGAAAACTTCTATCAGCAAAATCAAGATATGTTCCGGACTCAGGAAAAACTCAGCGTCGCCTATGTTGAGCTCTCTTTAGCTGCTGTTGAATCAGAAGTCGAAATTTCAGATGAAGAAGTGCGTCAATATTATGATGAGCGTCAGCAGCAATATTCGACCGAAGAAGAGCGCCGTGTTTCTCATATTCTGATCGAGTTCGAGACTGATAACGCTAAAAAGAAAGCTGAAGAAGCACTTGCTGAACTTAAACAAGGTGCGGACTTCTCGGAGGTAGCGCAAACTTATTCAGACGATACTTTCTCAGCTGAGCAGGGCGGAGATCTAGGTTGGATAGAAGCCGGAATGATGGATGAAGATTTCGATGCCTCCGTTTTTGAGTTAGAAAATGTTGGTGATTTATCAGACGTTGTTGAAACGAGCTTTGGTTACCACATTATTAAACTTACCGATTTACGCGAAGGTTCAGTCACACCATTTAACGAAGTGAAAGACGAAGTGCGTCAGCAGTTGTTAACCGAAAAGGCAGAAGATCGCTATTTTGAAAAACAACAGAAACTGGCGGAAATTAGCTTTGAGCAACCTGACACATTGGAGCCTGCTGCTGAAGAAATTGGATCCACTGTACGCCGTTCCGATTTATTCACTCGTGACAGAGCCCCAACGCCCTTGAGCGACGATGTTGTTCTCAATAACCTATTTTCAGAGCAGTTAATTAAAGAGAAGTTGAACAGCGATATTATTGAAACTTCAGATGATCGGTCACTGGTAGTACGTGTAACTGAGCATCAACCAGTGCGAGTAAAAGAGCTGGACGAAGTTCGTGAAAAAATAGTGTCCGAACTGCGCGTAGAAAAAGCTCAGCAATTAGCGCTTGAGCAGGCTAATGAATGGATGCAAGCCTGGAAAGCGGGTGAAGAGGTGAGCGACGAAATTGTCTGGGTAGATAGCATTCAGCGTAACAATGGTGAGCACCCAAGAACTATTGTACGTGAGCTATTCTCAATGTCTCCTTCAGCAAGCGATGAGAGCGTCTTTAACACGGTTGCGTTACCGAATGGAGATGCTGCTGTGGTTGCACTGACCGAAGTTTCTCCAGGAAGTACTGATGACAGCCAACTTGACGAGTTAAAGAGTCAGATGCGGAACCGTCAGGCTCAGGTTATGTTGCAAGCCTTTATTAATAACTTAAAAGCGGACGCAGATATAAAACGTTTATCAACTCCGTAGACGTTGATATCGCAAAAAAGGCTCAGACCGTGACAAGTCTGAGCCTTTTTTATTTCTATTGTAGTGAGTTTATCCGTTATTGCTGTACAAGTTTGGCAACACGTCTTTAGTAGTTGTTATATTTTTTTTTGCTTCTATAGAGGTCTTAACTTCTTTATAAAGCACTTTTCCATCCTGCCATGAGGTAGCCTTCGGCTGATAAAGGCTTTGTTGCAAGCTTGAGCATGCATTTTCTATTGAAAGATATTGAGACAGCTCAGTTATGCTATTAAAGCTGCGTTCAAAATAGCGGTTTGCCCATTTCAGCAAAAACTCTTTTGCTTCTTGTGCGTTATTGTTACGGCAGGCTAGTTGAAACTCTCTCCATAATTTGTCTTTGTTTAGATTGTGAGGTTTATCTTCTGTTGTTTTACGCGTCGATACTTTGCTCTTAGAGCTTGTGCTTCGACTCCAGAGAAGGTACGCGTTCAGTATAATTGAAACAATCAGTACCAGGGCGAGTAAGCTAACTATCCAGGTATTCCATTCAACTGATTGGGTTTTCGCCTCAGTTTGAGTTACTTCCTCATCATTTAGCTGCTGCTCTTCAGTCGCTTTAGCTTCGGCATTATTGCTTGCCTTCGGAATAGATTGCATTCCGTCACCCATTGCGACAGAAAAGTTCAGCTCTTCGGTTACCGCCGATGCAGGTTTGCCCGTTTTGGTATTAAACCAGGGGATATTTAGTGCCGGAATTCTTAATGGTCCTGGCTGATTGGGGACGACCGCAAAGCTTATTGTTTTTTGAGAGATAATAACGCCGTTGCGACTAAATTGATCCGTCTCATCGCCATCCGGATAAATCCTCACCGTATCGGGGAAGCTTGGTCGAACGTCTGGTAGCTGCTCTGGTTTTACACCAACAGCGGTCAGCATATAGGAAATAGTGAAAGGTTCACCTACGGTATAACTTTCTTGCTCAGGCGAAACGGATTGAGAAACACTGACAAGCTCGCTAGGCAACCAGTGACCTTGCCAGCTATCAGGGACGGCCTGCACCTCAACCTCGATAGTTTCAGCAATGGTGCTGACAGGCTGTGTGTTGGAGAAAGACGAAAAGATAGAGCGTTGCCCTTGAGTGAAAACTTCGCCGTCGAAACGGGCGCCTGCGATACTTAAAGAACCTGACTTGCTTGGCGTTATTTGGTAAACACGCTGATAAACCTTATAGCGCCTGCCATTCACCATTTCTGTACTTTCTTCATCCCTGCCAATTTGCTGAATGTCGGCGTTTTCTGCTTCAGGCGGTATTAGGTTTCCTTTGTTCAAGTCGGCCGCAAGAAATAGCCGCGCAACATAAGTGATAGGCTGCTGCAGATAGACTTGCTGATTGTCTATGCGAGCTTCCAGAAAAGCGATTTTCTGTTCGTTATCCTGGTTGTTGCCGGGTTCCAGGACTTGCAATGAAATAGGAGCCGACGAGACACCACCTATGCTAATTTCGGGGATTTTATATTCTCCGGCAGACTGGGGAATAAGCACGGTTGTAAAGCGCGTCTGTTTGCTAAGTTTTCCGTTGATCATTGATGTCTGGCGACTGACCGATGTTCTGCCTACAACGAAGTCTTTTAGTAGTTTAGATGGCGAAAAGCTGTCGTTAGCAACATCGTCATCAACGGTTATCGTTAATACGAAGGATTCGTTCGCCGTAACCGGATTACGGTCTACCGTAGCAGTAACCTCAGAGACATCGGCGTGAGCAAGTTGGCTCACAAGTAAAAAGCTCATCAATAAGATAATGTGTCGCCATACTCTTACCATTTTTTATCGTCTCCCTGGGGTTCTGAGGTTCTGCGCTGACGCCGTTTCTGGCTCTCCAGAAGCATTTTATTACGTAGCAGTATACTTGGGTCATCCGGCACCCGGTTCATCCACTGCTCCAGTTGTTGGGCTTTTTCAGGGTCAATCTCGCCTTCGCGGACCTTCTGTTGAAGTAGTTGGCTGGATTCCTCCTGGCTTTCTGGGCTTGTGTCCTGGCGTTGCTGCTCCTGGGGTTCTTCTTGAGAAGGCTCCTGTTCTTTTTGTTCCGGCTCCGGCTCTCCATCCTCTTGACCCCTTTCATCAGGATTAGGGGGCCCATCACTGTTATTGGACTGATTATTTTGTTGCTCCTCGCCGTCACCACTTTGCTCAGAATTCTTATCCGATTCGTTTTTATCAGAATCTGATTCCTTGGAGGATTCGTCTGAACCGCCGGAGTCTTCTGATTCCTGCTGTTGCTTCAATTGCTCAACGAGTTGCTTATTTTCGGCTGCCTGGGACCAGTCAGGGCGTTGTTCTAAAGCGTTGTCGTAAGCTTCTATTGCCGCATCGTATTGTTGCTGCTTAGCCAGTGCATTACCTAAATTATATTGCGCCTCTGCCGAATCGCCTTGAGAAAAGGCTTCGGCGGCGGCTTCATAGTCACCATCGCGATACAGAGCAGCGCCCTGACGAAACGGAGTTCTGCTAAGGTTAGCCGCCCGTTGGTATTCTTCTTCTTGATATAAACGCTGTGCACGTTGCTCACGGTTTAGCAACTGCTTCTGCCAGACGGATTCTTGTGCAGCATGCACATTGGGACTGAAGCCGATTAAAGGCAATAACATAGAGAGTAATAAAGGGCTAAGCAGGCTGCCCCGACGCCAGCTAAACAACATAATAGGTAAGATAAAGAGGGCAACGTAAGGACCCATATCACGCCATGCGTCTCCTTGCTGTTGTTCATCGCCGTCTTTACCTTCACGCGTCAGTGGTGCCTGGTTTATGAGTTTATCAATATCACGATTGTCGGCGGTTACTGATGAAAAGGCTCCTCCCGTAATAGAAGCCAGATCGGATAATCGTGAAGGATAAGTTTTGGCAATAATGACCTGATTGTTGTCTTTTAATAAACGGCCTGAGCTATCGCGAATTGCAGCACCTTCTTCAGTACCAACCGCCAGAATAGAAACCCTATGATCGACAGAACGCAAGTAACTACTGAGTTGGTTGAGTTCGTTACTACTGATGCCGTCGGTAAGCCAGTATATATCGCCCTGAGGGTAGCCGGCATTTTTTAATAAATCGTCAGCCAGCTTCAAAGCTAACAAGGGTTCACTGCCTTGCGCCGGCATAATATCGGGTGACAGTGATGGGATTAAATTTATTAAATTACGGTTATCGGCAGTAAGCGGACTGATGATAAAAGCATCGTCGGCGTAAGCAATAAGGCCGGTATCACCATCAAGTCCTGCCCGGACTAAATCAATGGCTTTGTATCTCATTCTGGTTAAACGGTTAGGGGCAATATCATCGGCTAAAACCGATGGCGACATGTCCATAATCACGACCTGTCCCGATTCAAGCTGGTAAACCGGTTGTGGTAGTCGTTCCCAGGTGGGCCCGCAAAGAGCCAGTGTTGCCAGAACTGAAATTAACAAAAAACGGTGGGCAGGCCAGAGAGACGGTTGTGACCCTGACTTAACCAATACTTTTGACAGGTGCCCGGGGAGCCATTGATGCCATCCGGCCTGATGTTTCTGACTGTAGAGTAAACGCCAATACAGTAGTGCAACTGGAACTAAAGCCAGTAACCACCAGGGGCGCAATAAGTGAAATTCGCTCATGAACGTCTCCCCCATGGTCGATAGTGCAACATGGCTAACGCAATAAACAGAAGAAAACTTATTACCAATGGCCAGTAAAATAAACTCACTCGAGGTCTTAGTTGCTGAGGGTCGCCAGCAATAGGTTCCAGCTTGTCCAGGCGTTGATAAATTTCTTCGAGTTCATTGGTACTGCGAGCACGGAAGTACTTACCACCAGTTTGTTTAGCGATACTTTGCATTAAAGGTACGTCCAGGTCGCGGCTTGGATTAACTCTTCGTTGCCCGAAAAAGCTATCAACTACTACTTCTTCAGCACCGACCGCAATAGGGTATATCGTTACATCGTAAGCCTGAGCCAGTTCAAGTGCCTGCTCAGGGGGCAGGTTACCGGCTGTGTTCTGACCATCGGTTAGTAATACCAGTACCCGGTTTGACTTTTCGTCGTCTCGAAAGCGCTTCACAGACAAAGCAATAGCATCTCCTATCGCGGTTCGTTCGCCAACTAAGCCGAGTACAGATTCATTAAGCATCTGTTTTACGGTGTTGCGATCGTAAGTCATGGGAGTCTGTAAATAGGCCGTGTCTGCAAATAGAATCAGTCCGAGCCTGTCACCTTCGCGGCGTTCAATGAAATCGCTCAAAACGTGCTTAACCATAGTTAGACGGTTCACTGAGCGGCCTTCCAATTGCATATCTGCAATTTCCATACTGCCGGATAAGTCTACAGCCAGCATAATTTCTCGTCCTTCAGCCCGAATTGCTAGCGGCTCGCCCAACCATTGAGGCTTAGCCACCGCAGCGACCAGCATGATCCAGCATAAACTCATCAGCGGTAACAATAACCAGCGTTTACCAGAGCTCTGACTGCCGCTAACTAAGCCGTAAGTACTGGGAAGGCGTATAGCCGAGCTATTTTTACGTACGGCCGGAAACCATTTCCAGATAATTGCGGGTAAGGGCAGTAGGCAAAACATCCATGGCCAGGCAAATTCAAACATCTTCGGCTCCGGGTTGTTTGCTCAAATCTTTGCTCAGCCAAAGGTGAGCGAGTTCGTAGTATTGTTGATTAAAGTTATTATCAGCAATGCCATAAAAGTTTTTATTAGCCTCATTAAGCAAGGATTCATAAGTTGCTTTTTCCTTTTCTGACAGAGGAGTGAGCAAAAAACTTATCCATTGGCGACTGTGCTTTTCCGCAACGAATTCTCTGGGATAATATGCCAGCGCGGTGCGCTTAAGTATTACCGTAAGCTCTTCGATGCTTATGTTTCTGTCTTGTTGTAACTGCCGGATCGCGATTTTGCGTATGTGCGACTGCTGTCGACGCCGAATCAACCAGAAAATAAAAAAAGCAGTACCGACAAGAAGCGCTATGGCAATAGCAATTGTCGGCCACGAAGGCGGCCACCAACTCGCCGCTCCCGGCTCAACAATATCATTAAGATTATTTAGTGACGGTTGCTGCATTATTTTACCTCTGCCCATTGCTGTTCCAACGGTAAGGCACTGGATATTGGTGTTAAAGCCAGCTTCCGTTTCCTGAATTCTTGCTGAATATTGCTCCAACGAAGCTCGGCGGCATTTTGATATGTTTTTCTTTGCTGTTGATCAGCTAGATTTATACTGACTTGTTGCTGACCATCGGTAATTGCTAGTGGATGCGACGAGTACCCCTGGGGTAACTCATGCTCCATAGGGTCGTAAAGCCCAAAACAACGAACCGAATTATGCTGGGAAAGTACGCGCAATCCATCCATAAAGCGTTCGCTGGCGTTATAAAAATCGCTGATAACATGAATGCTGCTGCCAGGCTTAACCAGTTGTCGTATCCGCTTTAGGTTATCGTCCAGCGTGTTTTGTTGCTGTTTTTGTTTGTTTTGCCAACGGGTCAGGCTGTCATTATGAACTTCCAGAAGCGCATGACACAAACGTAGAACGCCTTTTTGCCGGGCTATAGGTTTTAGCTCCTGATGTTGCCAGCCATTGCCAATGAGCCCTCCAATACGATCACCCTTATGTTGTGCCTGCCAGGCCAGTGCCGCGGCTAAATGGCAGGCCTGAACAGATTTGAACACAAATTGGCTGCCAAAAAGCTGAGTCAGAGACAAGTCCACCCAGATAAATACCGGGCGCTCTTTTTCTTCGCGATAGAGCTTAGTGTGGGCTTTACCGGTTCGTGCGGTTACCCGCCAGTCAATGGAACGGATATCATCGCCCGGCTGGTAATGCCGTACCTCATCAAACTCCATTCCGCGACCACGGCTTTTGCTTAGCAAGGGGCCTGTCTGGCTTGAGCGTGGAAGACTTTTATGATGGCGCGCAAAAGCATTGATTTTGCTGCGATAATAAAGAAGTTCCTGAATACCGGGACTGACTCCATCGCAGTGCAACTGCTTAAGCCATTGTTCAACTTCAGTTCTTAACATTATGGTGCCGGTACAAGTTTCAGTATCGTATCAAGAACCTGATCATGTGATACGCCGTCGGCTTCTGCCTGATAACTTAAAATAATCCGGTGCCGTAAAGCGTTGTGGAAAACACTAATGACATCGTCAGGTGTTACAAAGTCACGACCATCTAACCAGGCTTTAGCTCTGGCGCAGCGCTCCAGCGCTATAGTGGCACGAGGGCTGGCACCATAGCCTATCCATTGCGCTAAATTCTGATCGTAGCGCTGCGGCTGACGTGTTGCGATAATCAGTTGAACCAGATAGTTCTCAACAGCGTCATCTAAATACAGCTGCAAAACTTCGTGGCGTGCGTCGAATAGCTGCTTTTGTGTTAACGGAGTCGGTATATCGAGGTCACCTGATAAGGCTTCACCTCGGGTTAGACGTAGAATTTGCTGTTCAGTCTCGGCATCTGGATAGTCGAGTTTTAAATGCAATAGAAAACGATCCAACTGGGCCTCAGGAAGTGGATAGGTTCCTTCCTGCTCCAGAGGGTTCTGTGTTGCTAGTACCATGAAAAGATCAGAAAGCGGGTAGCTACGTTGACCAACCGTAATTTGCCGTTCTGCCATAGCTTCAAGTAAAGCTGACTGAACTTTTGCTGGAGCCCGATTAATTTCATCGGCCAGAATTAAATTATGGAACAAAGGGCCTTGTTGAAACTCAAACTGTCCAGTTTCGGGACGAAAAATGTCGGTACCGGTTAAATCGGCGGGCAATAAGTCGGGAGTGAACTGCACCCGATGGAAGTCACCTTCAATACCTTTTGCTAAAGCTTGTACTGCACGGGTTTTAGCCAGGCCGGGAGGGCCCTCTACCAGCAGGTGGCCGTCAGCCAATACGGCAATTAAAAGGTTTTGAGTGAAGTCCGGCTGTCCAAGCACTTGCCGATTCAGGTAATTTTGTAGCTTTTGAAACGCTGTCGCGGTCATGTTTACTCCAGGCTGTCGTTATCAGCGAAAACTGACTATGCTGTCAGTACTGCATAGCAATGACAGCAACAATGCTGTCTTTGTTCCGAAATTTCAATCTATACAGCATACTTTACCGAAAACGGTGGTTTTAATCTGCTCTATTACGGGCTAGAATTTGTAACATAATTTGTGGTCAGACCAGTATTGGTTTTTGAATTGAGGATTTATTATGACAGCAGCACAACGCTTGCTAACCGTAAATGGCGAAAGAATTGCCTTTGTGGCGGGTATAAGAACACCATTTGCGAAACAAGCAACGGACTTTCACGGCATACCCGCAGTCGACTTAGGTAAAATGGTTGTTCAGGAATTAGTGAATAAAACCGGTATTGACGGTGACTGGGTTGAGCAACTGGTGTTTGGTCAGGTTGTGCAAATGCCGGAAGCGCCTAACATTGCCCGTGAAATAGTATTGGGAACCAGTTTGCCTGTTGGTACTGATGCTTACAGTGTGTCCCGCGCGTGTGCTACAAGCTTTCAGTCGGCGGTTAATATTGCCGAAGCTATGGTGGCTGGCCATATTCGTGGAGGCATAGCTGGTGGTGCGGATTCATCTTCGGTATTACCTATTGGTGTCAGTAAACGTATGGCGCGTGCTCTAGTCGATTTAAATAAAGCAAAAACCTTAGGGCAACGGTTTTCAATATTGAAGCGTTTAGGTTTTAAAGACTTATTGCCTGTACCACCGGCTGTTGCTGAATACAGTACCGGACTAAGCATGGGACAAACGGCGGAACAAATGGCGAAAACGCATAACATTAGCCGTGAAGACCAGGACGAGCTAACGGTAAGATCGCACCAAAAGGCTCATGCTGCATGGGAAGCTGGTTGGTTAAGTGATGAAGTAATGACGGCTTACCCTGAGCCTTATAAAAAGCATTTGAGCCGCGATAATAATATTCGTGGTGACAGTCAGATAGAAAAACTGGCGAAATTAAAACCGGTATTTGATCGCAAGCATGGTTCAGTGACTGCGGCGAACAGCACGCCTTTAACTGACGGAGCTTCTGCTGTCATGATGATGACCGAAAGCCGCGCGAAAGAACTCGGGTTGCCGGTATTAGGTTACTTACGCAGTTATGCCTTTGCTGCCCTACAGGTGGAAGAAGACATGCTGATGGGACCTTCCTATTCGACTCCAGTTGCTTTAGACCGTGCTGGTATGAGCTTAAACGATTTAGACCTTATTGATATGCACGAGGCTTTTGCAGCGCAAACATTGGCGAATATGAAGATGTTTGCCAGTGATAAGTTTGCGCAAGAGAAGCTGGGTCGTGATAAAGCCATTGGCGAAATCGATATGGATAAATTTAACGTGCTGGGCGGCTCCATTGCTTATGGTCATCCATTTGCCGCAACCGGTACCAGAATGATCACACAGACTTTGAATGAATTGCGCCGTCGCGGTGGTGGTGTCGGTTTAACAACCGCTTGTGCTGCCGGTGGCCTGGGTGCAGCAATGATTGTGGAGACAGAATAATGAGTCAGGATAAAGCATTCACTATGGAAGTTAGGGACGACGGCGTCGCTGTAATTACGATTGATGTCCCTGGTGAGTCGATGAATACCTTAAAAGACTCATTTGCCGAAGAAGTTGGCAGTTTGATGAATCGCTTAGAAAGCGATGATTCAGTCAAAGGTGTGGTTTTTATTAGTGGTAAGCCAGGCTCCTTTATTGCCGGTGCTGATATCAACATGATAGACGGTTGTGAAAATGCCGTGGACGCAGAAAGTCTGGCGCGAAAAGGGCAGGCTATGTTTGATCGCATCGAGCAGTTAAATGTGCCTGTGGTTGCGGCTATTAACGGAGCTTGCCTGGGTGGTGGACTGGAACTGGCCATGGCTTGTCATGTAAGAGTTTGTACCGACAACAGCAAGACAGCTCTGGGCTTACCTGAAGTGAAATTAGGCTTGTTACCGGGCAGTGGTGGTACGCAACGTCTGCCTGAACTGGTTGGTGTTCAGCAAGGACTGACGATGATCCTGACCGGTAAAGAACTGCGTGCTAAACAGGCTTTGAAAGCAGGACTTGTCACCGAGGTTGTTCCCCAAAGCATATTGTTGGATGTTGCCGTTGAGCACGCGTTAAAACGTAAGCCAAAATCAACTAAGCCGCCACTTAAGGGCATTAGTAAAGTGCTGGAGGCGACCAAGTTTGGCCGTGACATTATCTTTAAAAAGGCCAGTGAGCAGGCGCAGAAGAAAGCTCAGGGCAATTACCCGGCAATTGATAAAATCATTCAGACGGTGCGTGAAGGTGTTGAACGTGGCCGCGAAGCTGGCCTGGATAAGGAAGCCCGTAGCTTTGGTGAGTTGGCAATGACGCCAGAGTCTTATCAGCTGCGCCAGATTTTCTTTGCCACCACAGAAATGAAAAAAGAAACCGGCGCCGATGGCGTTAAACCTGATTCGGTCAAACGGGTTGGCGTTTTAGGTGGTGGATTGATGGGCGGCGGTATTGCCTATGTTACGGCGGCTAAAGCAGGTATTCCTGCACGTATCAAGGACATCGCTGAAGACGGAATTCGACATGCATTACATTACAGTTACGAGCGTCTAGATAAAAAAGTGAAACGTCGGCATATGCGCCGGGCCGAGCTTGAAAAGACCATGCTAATGCTGAGCGGTTCGCTTGATTACAGTGGATTTGAGCGTACCGACGTGGTTATTGAAGCGGTATTTGAAGACCTTAACCTGAAGCAAAAAATGGTTGCTGATGTGGAGGAGCACGCAGACGAGTCGACCATTTTTGCAACTAATACGAGCTCACTGCCTATTACTCAAATAGCGGCTAAAGCCAAGCGCCCGGAACAGGTTATTGGGCTCCACTATTTTTCTCCGGTCGATAAAATGCCGTTGGCGGAAATTATTACCCATCCGGGTACTTCCGATAAGACAATAGCCACAACGGTTTCTCTGGCCAAGAAGCAGGGTAAAACTCCGATAGTGGTGAAAGATGGTGCCGGATTCTATGTAAACCGAATTCTTGCGCCCTACATGAACGAAGCTGCGCGCTTGCTGTTAGCCGGAGAGCCTATTGAGCATATCGATAAAACCTTAGTGAAATTTGGTTTCCCGGTAGGGCCAATTACTTTACTGGATGAGGTTGGTATCGATGTTGCGGCAAAAGTGGCTCCGGTATTGGTGAAAGAGCTGGGTGATCGTTTTGAAGCGCCTGAAGCTTTTGAGAAGCTGATTGACGACGACCGTAAAGGTAAGAAAAACCAAAAAGGCTTTTATCAATACGGCAAGAGTGTAAAGGGTAAGCCGGTAGACACTTCAGTGTATTCTTTGCTGGATATTGATCCGAACGAGAGCAAGTCTGCGGACGAAATTATTGATATTTGTTTATTGCCCATGCTGAATGAAGCTGCTTACTGTTTGCAGGAAGAGATTATTCGCAGTCCTCGCGACGGTGATATTGGTGCAATTTTCGGTATCGGTTTCCCACCTTTCCTTGGCGGGCCATTCCGTTATATGGACAGCCAGGGACTTGAAACGATAGTGAATAAGCTAGAGAAGCTGGCAGCAGAACGTGGCGAACGATACACGCCTGCACCTTTGTTGAAGCAAATGCTGGAAAATGGCTGGAATTTCTATCAATAGCCTTTATTAGTAACGTTAAACCTGAGCAGCTACTTCGTTGTGCTGCTCAATAAACTCAATTAACGCATCAGCCGGCATTGGTTTTGCAAAATAGAAGCCTTGAATGTATTCGCATTTGAGGCTTTTTAACGTCTGTAACTGAGCTTTAGTTTCAACCCCTTCCGCAACAACCTTCAGGCCAAGGTTATGTGCCATTGCAATAATTGACGCGACCATATTACGGTCTTTGTCGTTGATGGTAATGTCATCAACAAAGGCTTTATCAATTTTCAGGCTGTTCATAGGAAAACGCTTAAGGTACGACAGCGAAGAGTAACCTGTACCAAAATCATCCAGAGCCAGTTTTACACCCATATCAGATAGGTTTTCCATCATAGTAATGGCGCGTTCAGGGTCGCTCATGACCATGCCTTCGGTTATCTCAAACTCAACATGGCGAGGATGCAACCCCTCTTCACGTAAAATTTGCTCAATTTGTAAGGCCAGACTTGATTGCATAAACTGTCGGGCAGACAAATTAACAGCGATGCTCTTCGGGGAGCCCTGACAGGCCATAAAACGCTTCATATCACGGCATGCCAGCCGTAAAACTTCTTCGCCCAGGGGAATGATAAGCCCGGTTTCTTCGGCCAGAGGAATGAAGTCTGCCGGGTTAATCATTGAGCCGTCTTCACTCTCAATGCGAGCCAGTGCTTCTAGTCCGGCAATATGCCCGGAGTGTATTTCTATTTTCGGTTGGTAGTAAACCCGAATATTATGAGACTTTAATGCCGCTCTTAATTCATTTTCCAGCTTGAGTCGTTTGACTGCGTTTTCGTTCATCGACTGACTGAAAAACTGATAACAGTTTCCGCCACGCTGCTTCGCATGATACATGGCCATATCGGCTTTTTGTAAAAGCTCTTGCGAAGTCTGGCCGTCGTGAGGGTAAAGTACAATGCCAATGGAACTGCCAATGACAATTTCATGCTGCTCAATAAAGTAGGGCTCTGCCACCTTAAGGTTAATTTGATTGGCTAAATCGCCAATTAGGTTAATGTCCACGCTGTCTTCAATGAGCAAACCAAACTCATCTCCACCCAGACGGTAAAGAGTATCCTGTCGACGACCAATATCCATGAGTCGCTCGGCAACCTGACATAAAAGTTCGTCACCAATCTCATGACCTAAGGAGTCGTTAATTTTCTTAAAGTCATCTAAATCAAAGAGTAATAAAGTATGTGAAACCTTTTTCCTGACCAGATTTGAATGACTGACCTGAAAGTAAGAGCGGTTCGGCAGTCCGGTTAATGTATCTGTGTTTGACAGGCGCCGAAGTTCGTTTTCTGTATGGCGCCTTTCGGTGATATCCGAAAAACTGGCAACAATGAGTGACACCTCGCCGTTATCATCCCTAACAGCATCAAGAGTTAATTCCATCAGGAACTCTTCACCGTTGGCTTTAACATCGGTGATTTCACCACGCCAGGTTCCTTCTTTAATTACCGACCTCTTTATCTGGTTAACAAAGCTTTCGGGATAACACTCAAGCGTTAATAACTGACCTAGCACCTGGTCACGACTGAAGCCGCTAATTCGTTCAAACGCATTATTGACTTCGCGTTTTCGGAAAAAACGATCGAAGATGCAAATTCCATCAGATATATTCGTAATCGAAGAGGCCAGCATTGTAATTCGTTCTTCAGAGCTTACCAGTCTGCTTATATCACTTAGCGTACCGAACATGGTTCGCCGTTCATTGTTAACTTGGATTTTCCCTCTATCTAATACCCATAGCCAATTGCCTTGATTGTCCAACCGGTAGCTGCATTCGAACAACTCAGACTCCCCACTTAAATGGTCTTCAAGGCTTTTTTGTAGTCGTTTTAGATCTTCCGGATGCACGTTAGACTTGCCACCAGATAGGCCTAGCCGTATACCGTCAATAGAGAAAGCAGGGCAGTTGTCCCAGATATTCTGTCGTATCAGCTCTCCTGACTCGAGATCCCACTCCCAGCATTGGTAACGGCTGGATAGGACGCCTTGAGCCTGCCGCCGATATTGTTTAAGGTCGTGGCGCATTTTCGCCTGACGCTGGCGTTGATAAAGCCAGTACGAGAACAAGCACAGGATAATGATAAGTATGTAGCCGAGCCAGGCTAAAGGCGTTTTCCAAAAGGGAGCGGGCACGTCAAGCTGAGCCACAGCCGATGGCGACCAACGGTCTTCGCGATAAGCTACCTGAACTTCTAGTTTATGAGATCCGGAGGGCAATGAAGATAGTTGCAGTGATGCCCTGTTGTTCTCTAAAGTTTGCCAATTATTTTCTGCATGACTCAATTTGTAGCGATAGCGTAACTCTGCCGGAGCTGCTGAAAACGGAACCGTAAAGTCTGCTATAAATGTAGCATTATTGACTCTTTCTAAATCAATATGGGGTGGTTTGTCTAACGGTTCATTATCGACAGAAATTACCTTTTTCTGCGAGACTTGTCCAAATGCGTTTATTTCGATGGCTTCGGTCTTTGTATGCAGCCAAAGCGAATGGTTAAACGTCGTTAAGTTCAAATTATCGGGCGTTGCCGATAATGCTGACGTTACCAGTGAATTCCAGTCTCTATTAATAATATCGTACTGATATAGGGCTCCGGAATTATCAACAAGATAAAGTTGGTTTGCGAATAAACGCATTTTATTGATCTCAAACTGGGCATCAGGGTAGTGATTAAGCTCCGAGATTTCTTCATTGACTGTATCGTAAAATACTAACCCTAACTCGGTCGCTAACCACCAGTTACCGTTGTCATCTTGTATTGCTGCTGATACTTGTTGCATCAGTTGCGGAATGTTAATGCTTGCTGAGCTTTGCTTTTTATTGAAATTGGAAGCAAGGGTAGCCGGAGCAAAAGGCGTGTTTATTTGAAATACGCCCTGATTATTGGTTAAGAAAAAAACATCTCCCCGGGTAATTTCTTTAGCTGCGGCTGCGGGTGCGTTATGTAGCAGGGTGAGCTTCCCATTTCGTAATTCATAAAGGCCATTTGCCGTACTGAGTAAAATTGCGGAATTGTTCTGAGTTAATGCTAAATTATTAACTCTCTCTATGTTGTTAAGGTAATCTGGAAGGGGGGTTAAACGTAAATCTTTGTCCAGCAGAATCAAACCTTGCTCTGTTGCAAGCCATAGCTGATTCTGAAAGTGAACCGCAGCATAAAGCTGGCTGCCCGGTATTTTTTCTGTAATTGGGTTTTGTTTACTAACCGCAAAAACTTCGCTGGAAAACCCGTCCCAAACAAATAACCCCTGATTATCAGTACTTAACCAGTTCCATTTCTTTCCGTGATAAATATAGTTGACTTGCTGAATGGGACTGCCGTTATAGCTTAGATTTAATGGTTCAAAAACCTTTGTTCCGGGAGTGTGGCGGTAAATTAATCTGCTTGTAGCAATCAGTAACCGGCCTTTTTCATCTTCTGATATGTGCTTTATACGAATCTGTTCACCAGACTGATGACCCGCTAAATCGAACGTATGAAGCTCATGTTCTGATGAAAACTGAAGTTTTGCCAGACCGCTGTGAGTTCCGAGCCATAG
The DNA here is from genome assembly GCF_002364295.1 of Idiomarina sp. UBA3176. Classification (NCBI taxonomy): domain Bacteria; kingdom Pseudomonadati; phylum Pseudomonadota; class Gammaproteobacteria; order Alteromonadales; family Idiomarinaceae; genus Idiomarina; species Idiomarina sp. UBA3176. The sequence continues at coordinate 94,139 of NZ_DEXU01000005.1, read as the reverse complement.
TGCACCCGATGTATCAAAAAACAGATGTTCGATATCATCTGGAAGCAAATGCTTCTTCGCCTCAGATAAGGCTAAACCGTTTTTGAACTCGTTGCCATCGAACCGAGTTAAGCCGCTGACTGTCGCTATCCACAAGAAACCTTCAGGCCCCTGGGCTATAGCATTTACATGGTTGCTGGGTAAGCCATCATTAAAGGTCCATTGATGTACTGAATTGTCTGTGGGGGACTGCTGTGCGTAAACATGAAAGCTAAAGCTTCCGGATAACAAAATACATAGAAAAAGAGCAGAGCATAATGTTCTGATAGGCAATGTAAAATTCACGACAAACCTATTGAATGGCTACTTTAGCAGCTCTTTATTGTTAATATATCGTTAAGATAACGAGAGAGGTACTTACTGTCAAAGACTATTCTACTCGGTCAGAGTTTGGGTTTGAAGCCTTAGCGCTTGCGATTTATCACCTAAACGCAGTTTTATTCGTTCCAGCCAGTCACTGAGTTGACAATGTTCCAACGCACTGAGGAGTTCTTGCTGGCGGTTGAACCCTGTATCGGCGAGTTGAATAGCGCCCCAAAGTCTCTGGCTTCGAACCCTTAAGTTGCGATCAATTGTCTTAATTTGCTGGTTAAGTACTGACTTAGCGTGGTGCCATTCTTTCAGTGTCAGATCCTCAAGCTCAGCAAGTTGCACGTTAATCACGTCATGTATTGCTTGATAAAGTTTATCGGCATCAAACTCGTGGGACTGTAAGAAGAATAAGATTCCGGGTAGACGTTGTACCGGAAAGTACTGGCTTCCGGCAGCATAACCCAGTTGTTGTTCGGTTCGTAAAGCCTGAAATATCGGTTGATGAATTAACTGTTGCAAGAGCATAAAGCTGATTTGCTCGGTTGAAGTATCATCTTCGCCCTGAAAATAAAGCAAAATAGCGGTATCTGAGTGTTCAGCAGGAACAATTAATTGCTGCGAACAGAAGTCGCGGACACGTTTAACCGGAAGTCTTCTGTTGGGAGCGCTTCGTTGGTCAGGGAGGTTATTTTTAATAAGCTGTCCCAGCTCCAGAGCATCGTCTTTTTGCCAGTCGCCATGAGCTAGCGCAGTAACATGCACTGGGGAGAAAAGCTTAGCGACTTCTATTGTAAACTGACGGAAAGAGACCTTCTCCAGTTCACAGGCTAAATCGCTAAGCCGAAATAAACCGGATTGCAACTGCTGATTCAGTTCAGCAAAAAGCTTGTTCAGTGGTTGACTCTGATGAGCGGAGTGCCAGTTACTTAGCAGACTTTGCTTTAGATCCTGCCAGCGGCGTCTTGCAAAACGAGTTTTTACAGCCCGCCGGATAAGGTGTTGCATTAACGGAATTTGACCGGCAGAAAGCCCGGTTGTATGTATTGTTATGCCATTTTGAGTCGGGTAAATATTAAAGTGCAATCCAGCGACTTCGGCGTCATACAAGTCGTCATTTAACGCATCTATCATAAGCTCAGACCATAATCTGGCGATAGCGAAGTGAAAAGCTGAATTGGTTACCGCGGGTAACCTCAAGGACAAGTAGATATGCCCTTTGGGCACCCGGAAATCACGATCCTGCAAGTGCCATAGTTGTAACTGCGCGCTGTCTTCTAATCGTGTTGGCAAAGAACCACCAGACTCCAGAGGTAAAGGTTTAAATCGGGAATTGAGAAAACGGTTCGGCTTGGGTAACTGACAGTTGAAGTCATCCGGTGTTGATAAAAATAGCTGAAACTGTTTTTTGCTAATAGGGTTCAAACTATATTCCGTATGATAAATCGGCGCGACGTCAGTCGTACGGACATCAGGAGCAATTAGAGTAATACGCGCATTTTCAGCGGTCATCTGCTGCAGGGTTTTGGCTGCATAGGAATGATTTAACCCATCCATACGATAATCACCGTAGAGAGTGTCTTCCGGTTTATAGTGAAAAGCGTTTACGGCGAGCTGGTTAGCCAATTCTCCGACCGGAGTCGGCTCTTGATAAAGAAAACTCATTTCTGTGGTAATACGGCGCTCTTTGTAGCGCCAGTCTTCGATCCCGTCAGCTTCTATTTTTCGTATATAGGCAAAAACCCACTGAACAACCTGTTCAACTCTGTGGCGTCCAGACTCAGTAAGCTGGATATTAATATTAAAATCTTTGAAGTTACTACCACTAATGCCACCGCCCGCTGAAAGTGAGTTGACCCAACCCTTCGAACGCAACGAACTAAATAAACTTCCCGGACCCTCGTAGCCTAATAAATGCGCAATAAAGCTGGTGGTTTTATGCGGGTAGTCTGCGTCGATACTCGGTAACGGTAGTGTCAAAATAAGACGGTAAGCTGCTTTGATGGGCTTAACTTTTATCCATACTCCTTTTTGTTCCTTGCGATAAAGAGGAGCATTAATAGAAGTTTTTTTAGTAAGTTGCTGCTTAATGTCAGCGAAGTAGCGGTGTGCTAATTGCTTAAGTTTAGCAATAGATTGAGGCCCTGCAATGACCAGCCGCATTCTTTGCGCTACGTAATGCTCATTAAAAAAAAGCTGCAATTTGCTTTTTAAGGTACCGTGCTCATCGTGTCTGAGAGTATTAAGATTGCCCACAGAAAACTGACTGAAAGGGTGTTTTGGGTTAGCCGTAACCTTGTGAACCTGATACAAGCGTCGGAGTTCATCATTCTGTTTCAGGCGAAACTCCGACTCTATAGAACTTATTTCTTTGTCTATCCAACTCTCCGACAGCAATGGTTTTTTCAGCATAGCGGAAAAAAATTCCAGCGCCTGTGGCAGTGCATTAGCATTGCAGTCAAAGTGATAGTTAGTAAATTCAGTGCCGGTCCAGGCGTTGTGCTGGCCACCCTGCAAATTTAAGAAGTGTCCAAAAGCGGAGGGTTCAGGAAACGCCTGGCTTCCTAAAAATAACATGTGTTCCAAAAAATGAGCCAACCCCTGAGTATGTTCAGGGTCATCGAAGTGGCCGGCATTTACCGCGACAGACGCCGCGGCTTTCTGGCTATCAGGGCAGTGAACCAACAACACCTTAAGCTGGTTCTCTAATGTCAGGTGCTGATAGTCTCGTTTGTCTCCAGAACTTCGGACAACACGGACGACCTCATCGTTAGGTGAAGAGTTCGCCATAATTCTCCTTGATATAGATTTCGAGGCGAGTTACTGATCCAGTGCCTGATTAAAGTCTTCTGGTTTATCAAAGTCGCCTTTAAAATCCTGCAAGCGCTTGTCGTTGAAGGTTAGTACCAGTTCTTTACGGTAATCCTCACCTGAATTGGGATCCATTTTATAAAGGTATACCCAGCGGTCAGAGTCAAAACTGTTCTGCGCAACAGGGGTTCCCAGCACAAAAACCACTTGTTCTTCGGTCATTCCTACACGCAATTTGTCGACATCGTCTTGCTCAAGATAATTTCCCTGAGGAATATCAATGCGATATACCATTTTATCGAGAAGAGAACAGCCATTTAAGGTTATAACGGCAACTAGAAAAACTCCAAATCTTGACATGAAATACCTATTAAAATTAATCTCAATTGATTGTATTGGCGTCGATGATAAACAATGACTTACCCGAACGCCAGTATAGAACGAATTTAACTGGCGAGTAATTCTCTCGCGTTAGCTTTCGCCATGTCGGTGACCTTGTCGCCGCCCAATAAGCGTGCCAGCTCCACAACTCTTTGTTCTTTCGATAACGCAACCACTGCGGTTTCAGTTTCGGCTCCATCCGTTGACTTGCTCACTTGCAATTGTTGATGAGCTTTAGCCGCGACTTGTGGTAAGTGGGTAACACAAATAACCTGAGAGGTTTTCCCCAAAGCCTGAAGCATAGAACCCACTATTGATGCCGTAGGGCCACTGACGCCAACATCAACTTCATCAAACATCATGGTAGGAACCGTTTTCTGTGTTGCGGTCATCACCTGTATGGCAAGGCTAATTCGGGAAAGTTCACCCCCGGAAGCGACTTTATTCAGCGCCTGTATGGGTTGTCCCGGGTTGGTCGTGACCAGAAATTCGACCTCATCTGTACCCAGTCGGGTAGCCCGGGCGCTGGCATCATGTTCAACCTGAATAACAAAACGACCATGGGGCATATTCAACTCTTGCATCGAGCTGCTTATTTTTTGACTTAATTCCGCAGCTGCCTGCTCGCGGCTCGCGGAAAGCTTAAGGGAACTCTCACGGTAGATTTTTCGGGCCTGCTGCCGGTCTTCGTCAAGCTTCTCGGCTTGTTCACCGGCTTGCTCTAAATTATCAAGCTCATCTATTAGCTTTTTGTGTTGCTGGCTCAGTTCTGAGCCAGGTATCTGATGCTTCTTCGCTAGATGAATAGCGGCGCTTAAGCGGTCTTCTATAATCTGGAGTTCGCCCGGGTCGAGCTCTAAATCGTCCTGATACTGGCGTAATTCAAGTGCCGCTTCTTCAATGTGTACTTTCGCCTGTTGCAGTAACTGGTTAATAGGAGAGAGTGAGGTGTCCATATCTTCAGCTTCAGCTAAGCGCTGGCTGGCGGATTGAACCAGGCTTGATGCGTTATTGTGCTCTCCTTCGTAAAGAGCGTTTAAAGCAAACACGCCGGCTTCGAGTAAAACCTTGCTGTTACTTAAGCGTTTGTGTTTTTGCTCCAGTTCGTCGAATTCGCCATCAGCTAGCGCGAACTCATTCAGCTCATTAACCTGGTATTCAAGTAATTGACGCTGGGCTTCCAGTTCTTCTTTTTGTTGTTGATAGCTTTGGTATTGTTTCTCAACTGAAGCCCAGTTTTTATAGTCTTGCTGGACTTTGTCTAACAAGTGCTTATGGCGGGCGTAACTATCGAGTAGCGTTAATTGATGCTCCTCTTTTAACAATAATTGGTGTTCGTGCTGACCATGAATGTTGACCAACAGTGGTGCCAGAGATTTTTGCTGGCTGACAGGAACCGGTGTTCCGTTAATCCATGCTTTGGAGCGTCCGTCGCGCTGAATAACCCGGCGTAAAACGCAGTCATCATCAGCATCAAACTCATTCTCAGCTAACCATTGGTGAGCGGGGCTGGCATCTTCCAAAGCAAAAACGGCTGTAATTTCCGCTTTTTCCTGACCCGGACGAACCCAGTTGGCATCGGCCCGGCTACCCAGACAAAGGCTCAGGGCATCCAGAGCTATAGATTTACCGGCACCTGTTTCGCCGGTGATAGCGGTCATGCCGTTGTGAAATTCAATGTCTAACGATTTAACGACTGCAAAGTTGCGAATAGTTAATTGGGATAACATAGTCTTCGCTCCAATACTGTTGATATATACAGGTTATACAGTATTTATACAGTAGTTACGTTGAAAAGCAAGTATCTTGTTTAAAAAAGTCGGCTACCCCAGCCTAGTTTATTACGTAATACGTGATAGTAGTTGTGGTCAATAGGATGAATCATACGTAAGGCTTTAGGGTATTTTTTAATAATAACATCATCCCCGGGGTGTACTGTCATCCTGACATGTCCATCGCAACTGATTTGCAGTAAGTCATTGTCGAAAGCTGCTTTCAACCTGACTTCACTGTTACCGTCGACGACAATTGGCCGACTGCTTAAAGTATGGGGAAACATAGTCACTAGAGTCATTGCGTCCAGACCGGGATGCAAAATAGGGCCGCCGCCTGATAATGAATAGGCGGTAGAGCCGGTTGGAGTGGCGCAAATTAAACCATCAGAGCGTTGACTAAAGACAAAATGGTCGTTCACGTAGAGTTCAAACTCTATCATGTGCGCGACTTTGTCGGAGTGCAGGACAATTTCATTAATTGCTCTGCCGGTACCCGATGAACTGCCGTTGTTAATGACTTCGGCGGAGAGCAGGAAACGTTCTTCTACGTGGTAGTTTCCATTAAGTACAGACAACAAAGGCGTCATGACTTCGTCAGGGTCTAAGTCGGTTAAAAAGCCCAAATTACCGCGATTGACGCCGATAACACCGATATCATACTCACATAAGGCGCGGGCAGCACCGAGCATGTTGCCATCACCACCGACGACAATAGCAATTTCGGCCCATTCACCTAAGTCCGGCAGGCTCAGCGTCTCAACTTCTTCCGGCAGGTTTAATTGCTCCGCCGTACGTGCTTCCAGACACAGCGTAAAACCACGATGAATTAAAGCCGTGGTAATCGTTTCTAAAGTTAACTGGGTACCACGGTCGTCGGCTTTGCCGAGTAACCCAATCTTTGTAAAAGCGCTCATTAACGGGATCCTTATGCGTTCGTGTGCTTACGCTACGATGAGCAAGAAAATTTATCAAGTAAGAGAAATCCCCTTGAAAGAAAAAAACTTGCCCCCATTAATCCTGCAACCTTAATTTTAAACTGGTTAAAGAGAGTCACTTATGACCGATAAAAACGATTCGAAACAGAAAAACGAAGCGGCTAGTGAGCCGACTGTAGAGCAGCAAAAAGCTGAACAGGAAGCTGCACAGGCAGCGGAAGAGGCGTTGCAGCAGGACGTAGCAGCCGATGAAGCAGAAACTGCGGGACAGTCATCAGAGCAAACGGATCGCATTGCTGAGCTGGAATTAGCTTTAAGTAAAGCAGAAGCGAAAGTAAATGATCAACGCGACTCGGTACTACGCACCCAGGCTGAAATGGAAAATGTTCGTCGCCGGGCCAGTCAGGATGTTGAAAAAGCACATAAGTTTGCGCTGGAGAAGTTTGCTAATGAAATACTAACCTCTGTAGATAACCTGGAACGTGCTTTACAGCTGGCTGATAAAGAAGATGAAGCGAACAAAAACTTTGTAGAGGGGATTGAGCTTACCTATAAAAGTTTAACCTCAACTCTGGAAAAGTTCGGTGTAAAAGCAATTGGTGCAGAAGGCGAAGCCTTTAATCCGGATCAACACCAGGCCATGTCGATGCAGGAATCCGATGAGCATCCGAACAATACTATTATGGCGGTAATGCAAAAAGGCTACGAGCTGAATGGACGCCTGTTGCGTCCGGCAATGGTAATGGTTGCGCGTAACTCGAACTCGGGTGTGGATACAAAAGCGTAACAAAATCGAAAATTATCCCTGTGTTGGGTATTGAAATTCGAACATAGGCACCCCAGATAAGGGGTAACGAAACAAATTACATGAATCAGAAGTTGGAGACGAATCATGGGTAAAACGATTGGTATAGATTTAGGTACAACAAACTCTTGCGTTGCTGTACTGGATGGTGGCAAAGCTCGCGTTATTGAAAATGGCGAAGGCGACCGTACAACGCCGTCAGTAGTTGCATTTACTGACGATGGCGAAATTTTGGTCGGTTCACCGGCAAAACGCCAGGCAGTAACCAACCCAAATAAAACCTTATTTGCGATTAAGCGCCTAATTGGCCGTCGCTTTCAGGACGAAGAAGTACAGCGTGATATCGGTATTATGCCTTACAAAATTGTTAAGGCTGACAACGGTGACGCATGGGTAGAAATTGATGGTGACAAAAAAGCGCCACCACAAATTTCTGCGGAAGTCCTGAAAAAGATGAAAAAAACCGCCGAAGAATTTCTGGGCGAGAAAGTAACGGATGCGGTAATTACTGTACCGGCATACTTTAACGATGCTCAGCGTCAGGCAACAAAAGACGCCGGTAAAATCGCGGGTCTTAACGTCAAACGTATTATTAACGAGCCGACAGCCGCTGCTTTAGCATACGGTATGGACAAGAAGTCCGGCGACAACGTGATTGCGGTGTATGACTTAGGTGGTGGTACGTTCGATATCTCTATTATTGAGATTGACGAAGTTGAGGGTGAGCATACCTTCGAAGTACTGGCAACTAATGGTGATACACACTTAGGTGGTGAAGACTTTGATAACCGCTTAATCAACTACTTAGTTGAGCAGTTCCAAAAAGATCAGGGCATGGATTTGCGTAAAGATCCGCTGGCAATGCAGCGCTTAAAAGAAGCTGCAGAGAAAGCGAAAATTGAACTGTCATCTGCGCAGCAGACCGAAGTGAACTTGCCGTATATTACGGCGGACAACGCTGGTCCTAAGCACATGGCTATTAAAGTGACCCGTGCGAAGCTGGAATCACTGGTTGAAGATTTAATCAAGAAGTCGCTTGAGCCATTGAAACAGGCTTTAGCCGATGCTGATCTGTCTGTCAGCGACATTCAGGACATCATCATGGTCGGTGGTCAGACTCGTATGCCGAAAGTACAGGCTGCGGTAACGGACTTCTTCGGTAAAGAGCCACGCCGCGATGTGAACCCTGACGAAGCTGTTGCAGTGGGTGCTGCGGTTCAGGCTGGCGTATTGCAAGGTGATGTTAAAGACGTATTGTTGCTGGATGTTTGTCCTCTGTCGCTGGGTATCGAAACCATGGGCGGCGTAATGACGAAACTGATTGAGAAGAACACCACGATTCCGACTAAAGAATCGCAAACCTTCTCAACGGCTGAAGATAATCAGTCCGCGGTAACCATTCATGTTATTCAGGGTGAACGTAAACGCGCAGGGGATAACAAATCTCTGGGGCAGTTTAACCTGGAAGGCATTCGCGCAGCAGCTCGTGGTGTACCACAAATCGAAGTCACTTTTGACATTGATGCGGACGGCATTCTGCACGTATCAGCCAAAGATAAAGACACGGGTAAAGAGCAGAAGATTACTATCAAAGCTTCTTCTGGCCTGGATGAGTCTGAAGTCGATAAAATGGTTAAAGATGCTGAAGCCCATGCTGAAGAAGACAAGAAGTTTGAAGAAATGGTGCAGGCACGTAACCAGGCAGACGGTTTGGTTCACGCAACCCGTAATCAACTGAAAGAAGTTGGCGATGCCTTGTCTCAGGAAGACAAAGACGCGATTGAGAAAGCTTGTGAAGAACTTGAGCAAGCGTCTAAAGATGGTGATAAAGAAGCCATTGATGCGAAATCTCAGGCGTTGATGGAAGCATCACAGAAACTGATGGAAGCAGCTCAGCAGCAACAGGCACAACAAGGTGCTGAAGGTGCAGCTGGCGGTGAACAGCAGTCTTCCAAAGCGGATGATGATGTCGTTGATGCTGAATTTGAAGAAGTCAAAGACGACGATAAGAAGTAAGCATTAAGGCAACTTCGCAAAAGCACACGGGTGTTGCCGCAAGGTAATACCCGTGTATTTGTATCAGGCTGACAAACAGCACAGATAGAAGACGAAGAAATTATGGCGACGCAAGATTTTTATCAGGTTCTGGGCGTATCGAAAGACGCCAATGAACGTGACATTAAAAAAGCCTACAAACGTATGGCAATGAAGTATCACCCGGACAGAACCGAGGGTGATAAAGATATGGAAATTAAGTTTAAAGAGATTAAGCAGGCGTACGAAGTTCTTTCTGATCCTCAGAAACGCCAGATGTATGATCAATATGGGCATGAAGCTTTCGAACAGGCACGCCAGGGCGGAGCTGGCCATGGTGCAGGCGGATTCGGCGGTGGCGGTGCTGATTTTGCTGATATCTTTGGTGATGTCTTCGGTGATATTTTTGGCGGCGGCAGACGTCAGCAAGCCCGCGCGCAACGTGGCGCAGATTTGCGCTACAACCTGGATATGTCGCTGGAAGAAGCGGTTCGGGGTAAAACCGTTGAGCTAGAAATTCCAACGCTGGTAGAATGTCGCGACTGTAATGGTAGTGGTGCGAAAAAAGGTAGTAAGCCGCAAACCTGTGGTCATTGTCATGGCTCAGGTCAGATTCAGATGCGCCAGGGCTTTTTTGCCGTGCAGCAAACTTGTCCTCAATGTCGTGGAACCGGCACGATTATTAAAGATCCTTGTCGCACATGTCATGGTCATGGCCGTAAAGAAGAGATTAAAACCTTGTCGGTTAAAATTCCGGCGGGGGTAGATACCGGTGACCGCATTCGTTTAGCGAATGAAGGTGAAGCGGGCGAACATGGCGCACCGGCAGGTGATTTATACGTTCAGGTTCACGTACGGGAGCATCCTATTTTTGCCCGCGACGGCAATAATTTGTTCTGTGAAGTCCCTGTAAGCTTTACTAAAGCGGCTCTTGGTGGTGACATTGAGGTTCCAACTCTGGAAGGCAAAGTAAAACTGAAAGTGCCTAAAGAGACACAAACGGGTAAACATTTCCGGTTACGTGGTAAAGGCGTTAAGTCAGTTCGCACGGGTGAAGTCGGCGACCTGATTTGCAAAGTGGTGATTGAAACCCCTGTAAATCTGTCATCTAAACAGCGTGATATGTTGGAAGAGCTTGAAAATTCAATGGGTACCGGTGATGAAGCCGCAAAATTCCGACCCAAAGAAAAAGGTTTTTTCGACGGCGTGAAACAATTCTTTGATGACTTACGTAGCTAGATTGTCTATCACTATAGTAAGTGAGTGATTAAAAGGGCGGAGGCAGTCAATGAATTGGAAGACAATAGCGTTAAGTGCCTGTACGTTGGTTGTACTGGCCAGTTGTGCAAAATCTCCGACGGGACGCTCGCAGTTGCAACTTTATTCAAGTAGCGAATTGAATAAAATGGGGGCTGCCTCCTACGAAGAAATGCGCGAAGAACAGAAAATTAATGACGATGCTGAGGTCAATGCTTACGTGCGTTGTGTCAGCGATGCATTAATAGAAAATTTGCCAGGAAATTATAGTCAGATGGACTGGCAAGTTACTGTTTTTGCAGAGCCTACTGTCAATGCTTTCGCTCTGCCCGGTGGTTATATTGGCGTATACGACGGCCTGATAAAGGTTGCCGAAAACCAGCATCAGCTTGCTGCAGTTATTGGGCATGAAATTGGCCACGTTATTGCTGAGCACAGTAATGAACGCATCTCCAGCAACATGATGGTCGGGCTTGGCTTACAGCTTGGCGGTATTCTCGCCAGTACTCAACTGGACAACGATAAAGCCGGTTTATTAATGGCCGCGTTGGGCGTAGGAGCTCAGGTTGGTATCCTGCTGCCTTATTCACGCACTCATGAATCGGAGTCGGATGAATTGGGGATGGAATATATGGCTGACGCTGGCTTCAAACTGGAAGAGGCTCCTGAGCTTTGGCGTAATATGCAATCGGCCTCAGACGGTGAGTCGCCGCCCGAGCTGTTGTCAACTCACCCGAATCCCCAAACTCGGATTAAAGACCTTGAAGCGCTGATTCCGTCGTTGCAAGAGCGTTACTCTGCTGCTCGTGCCGCGGGGAATACGCCAGACTGTCAACGTCCGGCATCGGTTGGCAGTTCAGACAAATAAAGTAACAGAGGGAACAGCTCATTCCCTCTGCCTTTCAAAAGGTTATAACCTAGTTCAATTTATTCTTTTTGACCTTCTCTTTAACGTTTTACCCTAGCTCCCATTTTTTATAAAGCGGCTGGGGAATTATGTTTAATGCGTGGTTTGCAATTCCATTTTGGCAACGTGTTTTAGGTGCCTTTGTATTAGGCATGCTTATAGGTGGGCTGGCTCCCGAAGTTGGCGTTGCGCTTAAGCCTCTTGGTGATTTATTTATAAAAGCCATTAAGATGCTGGTCGCGCCGCTTATTTTTTGTGCCATTGTTAGTGCCATTACGGATTTGAATGATGGTAAGAAATTAGGTCGTTTGGGTGCTAAAACCATTGGCTTATTTATGCTGACTGCGGTGATTGCCAGTGCTATCGGCTTAACTCTGGCCAGTGTAATTGATATGAGCCCCGTAGCCACCTTGACCGCAACGGAGCAAAATGAAAAGCAAATTCCCGGCATCGCCCAAGTTTTTCTTAATTTTGTGCCGAGTAATCCTTTTGCTGCTTTAACCGAAGGTAATGTACTGCAAATCGTGGTTTTTGCTGCTTTGGTCGGTATTGCTATTCAGCGTTTAAAAGGCAAAGGTGAGCCTTTGCGTAAGACGATAAAATCAGGCGCTGAAGTCATGTATGAAATTACCCGTATGGTGTTGCAGTTAACGCCTGTTGGTGTACTTGGTTTAATGTCCTGGGTTATTGGTGAATACGGTTTTAGTACCTTACTGCCTTTGGCGAAATTTGTTGGCGTTATTTATTTGGCCTGTCTTATTCATATAGTCGTGATTTACGGCGGTTTAATTCGCACCGCAGGCGGTATGAGCCCCTGGCACTTCTTCAAAGCGATATTTGATGCACAGATTGTCGCCTTTACCACGTGCAGTTCATTCGGCTCTTTACCGGCAGCGCACCGGGCTGTCACCGAACGTTTGGGTGTCTCGAAGGATTACGCCAGCTTCGTTTTGCCTTTAGGCGCCACCATTAATATGGACGGTTGCGGTGGTATTTATCCGGCTGTTGCTTCTATTTTTATTGCGCAGCTCTACGGAATACCGTTAGAGTGGATGGATTACGGCTTGATCATGCTAACAGCAACGCTGGCTTCGGTCGGAACTGCGGGCGTACCGGGTACTGCTCTGGTAATGTTAACTGTTACTCTTAATGTTATTGGGTTGCCTTTAGAAGGCATTGCGTTTATCGCTGCTATTGACCGCATCATTGATATGGCCCGAACCCTGACTAATGTGACCGGCGATATGATGGTTTCTAGAGTTGTTGCGCGTAGTGAAAACCTGTTGCAGGATCAAACTCATTTAGCGACGGAGTCAAAATAATGATCAATGTGGGCGTATTCGGAGCCTCAGGCAGAATGGGACAAGCGGTTATTCAGGCTTTGGCGGACGATAACGAAGCTAAGCTGGGTGCAGCCATTGTCAGAAAAAGCAGTAACAGTTACGGCGACAGTGCGACAGAGAACGAGCCCGTTCATTTTGTTAGCGCCGACGAATTGCAGCCCGAGCAGGTTGATGTCCTTATTGATTTTTCTTTGCCTGAAGCACTCACTGAAAACCTGAAGCTTGCTGAACAATATCAATTACCTATTGTTGTTTGCACTACGGGGTTAAACGAAGAACAGAAAGAACGGCTGGCACAGGCAGCCGAGACTGTACCGGTATTGTATGCTAGTAATACCAGCATCGGCATCGCTTTGCTGGAACAGCTGGTTGGTATAAGCAGTGCAGCATTACCTAATGCCGACATTGAAATTTTTGAGGCGCATCACCGACACAAAAAAGACGGCCCGTCGGGAACTGCACTGAGTTTGGGACAGGCTGCAGCGAAAGGCCGACAGCAAAGCTGGGATCAGGTTAACGATGGTATTCGCGCTGATGGACTGCGCAGCGAAGAGGGTATAGGTTTTTCTGTAATGCGGGCAGCGGATATTATCGGTGAACATCAGGTTACGCTGGCGGTCGCGGGTGAACGAATTGAGATTGGACATCGTGTCAGCAATCGAAAAACTTTTGCCGACGGAGCCTTACGTGCCGCCAAATGGCTTGAAGAACAAGCGCCCGGTTCTTATAGCCTGCAGGACACCTTAAATTTGCAGGACATACTGCAACGCATGCTCAAGCAATAAATACTGCTGGACGATTTTCGTAATATTTCGTAGAATGGCGAGAATTTGCCTGAATCAGTCCGAAGGCCGGCGTGATTTGGCAAAACGCGCGGTTCAGGACGCAAGACGGGGAAGTCAAATTATTGATTTACCCGTTTTTTTATGTACGGAGGTTGCCCTTGAGTATTCTAGCGAGTCAATCCGCTAAACGAGCGATTCTGGTGCTTGCTGACGGGACCGTGTTTCGCGGAACCGCTATCGGAGCCGAAGGCTCTGCAGTCGGCGAAGTGGTCTTCAACACGGCCATGACAGGTTACCAGGAAATTCTTACTGACCCATCTTATACAGAACAAATCGTTACTCTCACTTATCCCCATATAGGCAATACCGGTATTAACTCTGAAGACGCAGAGTCTGATCAGGTTTGGGCGAAAGGACTTATCATTAGAGATTTGGCGATGAAAGCCAGCAATTTCCGTAGTGAAGAGACGCTAAGTGCTTACTTGCAACGTCACAACGTGGTAGGTATTGCCGATATTGATACGCGTCGTTTAACTCGCATTTTGCGCGAAAAAGGTGCGCAAAATGGCTGCATTATGGTTGGCGAGCTGGATGAAAATAAAGCCCAGGAACTGGCTCAGAAGTTTCCGGGTTTAAAGGGAATGGATCTTGCGAAAGAAGTTTGCTGCGATAAGCCTTATGACTGGCAGGGCGGTAGCTGGCAGCTGGGCGAAGGCCATACCAAACCAGAGCAGAATAAATACCATGTAGTCGCTTATGATTACGGTTGTAAACACAACATTCTGCGTTTGCTGGCTGACCGAAACTGTAAGATTACAGTCGTACCGGCTCAAACGTCGGCCGAGGATGTACTGGCATTAAAACCCGATGGGGTCTTCTTATCTAATGGCCCGGGCGACCCTGAGCCTTGTGATTATGCGATTACAGCAATCAAAGCCTTACTGGATAAAGAGATTCCAATTTTTGGTATTTGTCTTGGCCATCAGTTACTGGCTATTGCCAGTGGTGCGCACTCCATGAAAATGAAGTTTGGTCATCACGGTGCTAACCACCCGGTACAAGATTTAAAAACGAAACGGGTGATGATTACCAGCCAGAACCATGGCTTTGCCGTTGATGAGAAACAGTTGCCGGATAACCTGGAAGTGACTCACGTATCTTTGTTTGATGGAACACTGCAGGGTATTCGTCGTAAAGATAAGCCGGCCTTTAGTTTTCAGGGGCACCCCGAAGCAAGCCCGGGGCCGCACGATGCCAGTGAACTGTTTGACCAATTTATTGAATTGATGCAGGCCAAAGCCTGATTCGTCGAATGATATTCGATGCCGTCATCCGTAGCGAAAGGACAGATAGAGCGACTTTATGCCAAAACGTACCGACATTAAAAGCATTCTGATTCTGGGTGCAGGCCCTATTGTTATCGGCCAGGCCTGTGAGTTTGATTACTCCGGCGCTCAAGCGTGCAAAGCGCTGCGCGAGGAAGGTTACCGAGTCATTTTGGTTAATTCTAACCCTGCTACCATTATGACTGACCCAGAAATGGCCGATGCAACTTATATCGAGCCAATTCACTGGGAAGTAGTAGAGAAAATTATTGAGCGTGAGCGTCCGGATGCGGTGTTACCGACCATGGGTGGTCAAACCGCTTTGAACTGTGCGCTGGATTTAGATCGCCACGGTGTGCTGGAACGCTATAAGGTTGAAATGATTGGCGCTAATGCCGATGCGATTGATAAAGCGGAAAACCGTGATCGCTTTGATAAAGCAATGAAAGCGATTGGTCTGGAAACACCGAATGCTGAGATGGCTCATAGTCTTGATGAAGCCTTTGATGTGCTTAGCCGACTGGGTTTCCCTTGCATTATCCGACCGTCCTTCACTATGGGTGGCAGTGGCGGTGGTATTGCCTATAACCGTGAAGAGTTTGAAGAAATTTGTCGACGCGGTTTAGACCTCTCACCAACCAATGAGCTGCTAATTGATGAGTCATTACTGGGCTGGAAAGAGTACGAGATGGAAGTTGTGCGCGATAAAAGCGATAACTGCATCATTGTCTGTACCATTGAAAACTTCGATCCAATGGGGATTCATACCGGTGACTCGATAACCGTTGCTCCCGCTCAGACGTTAACCGATAAAGAATTCCAGCTAATGCGTGACGCGGCAATGGCCGTTCTGCGTGAAATTGGTGTAGAAACTGGAGGCTCTAACGTACAGTTTGGCGTTAACCCGGATACCGGGCGCATGGTCATTATTGAAATGAACCCACGGGTTTCCCGTTCATCGGCTTTGGCATCAAAAGCTACAGGCTTCCCAATTGCTAAGGTAGCAGCGAAACTGGCCGTTGGATACACGCTGGATGAACTGGAGAACGAGATAACCGGCGGCAAAACACCCGCGTCTTTTGAGCCTGCATTAGATTACGTGGTCACAAAAATACCGCGCTTTAACTTCGAAAAGTTTGCGAACTGCAATGACCGGTTGACCACGCAAATGAAGTCCGTTGGTGAAGTGATGGCTATTGGCCGTAACTTTCAGGAGTCGATGCAAAAAGCGCTGCGAGGGCTTGAGCTTGGTGCCTCGGGTTTTGACCCTATTGTGGACTTAGAAGCTAAAGATGCTCGTTCAAAAGTTATCCGTGAATTAAAAGAACCGGGTGCAGAGCGTATTTGGTACATCGCTGACGCTTTTCGCTTAGGTATGACGGTACGCGAAGTCTTTGAGTTAACGCGTATAGACGAGTGGTATCTGATTCAGATTGAAGAGCTTGTAGACCTTGAAAAAGAGGTTGATGAACTTGGTTTAGCCGGGCTCACCGCAGACGTTATGACGGTGTTGAAACGTCGTGGCTTTGCCGACTCCCGTATAGCCGATGTTCTGCATGTGAGTGAAGCAGAAGTTCGTAAAAAGCGTTATAAGTATAAAATTCATCCCGTTTATAAACGTGTTGATACCTGTGCGGCTGAATTCGCCTCTGGCACAGCTTACATGTATTCAAGCTACGATGAAGAATGCGAAGCAGCGCCGACGGACAATGACAAAATTATGGTTATTGGTGGCGGACCAAACCGTATAGGGCAGGGCATTGAGTTCGATTATTGCTGTGTGCATGCGTCGTTGGCGCTGCGTGAAGACGGTTATGAAACCATTATGGTGAACTGTAACCCGGAAACAGTGTCTACCGACTATGACACATCAGATCGTCTATACTTTGAGTCTATTACTCTTGAAGATGTCCTCGAAATTGTTCGTATTGAAAAGCCTAAAGGGGTTATTGTGCAATACGGTGGCCAGACTCCGTTGAAGCTGGCGCGTGAGCTTGAGGCTAATGGT
The DNA here is from genome assembly GCF_002364295.1 of Idiomarina sp. UBA3176. Classification (NCBI taxonomy): domain Bacteria; kingdom Pseudomonadati; phylum Pseudomonadota; class Gammaproteobacteria; order Alteromonadales; family Idiomarinaceae; genus Idiomarina; species Idiomarina sp. UBA3176. The sequence goes on along the minus strand of NZ_DEXU01000005.1, from coordinate 77,425 downwards.
GTTCCAATTATAGGTACTTCGCCTGACGCTATTGACAGAGCAGAAGACAGAGCGCGCTTTCAGACTGCCGTGCGTCGACTGGGATTAAAACAGCCAGAGAATTCGACAGTAACAGGCTTTAACGAAGCTTTGACTGAAGCTAAACGTATTGGTTATCCGTTAGTTGTTCGTCCATCCTATGTTCTGGGTGGAAGAGCTATGGAAATTGTTTATGACGAAGCGGACTTGCAACGTTATCTGACTGACGCGGTCAAAGTGTCAAATGACGCGCCTGTGCTGCTGGATCGTTTCCTTGATAACGCGATAGAAGTTGACGTTGATGCTATCTGCGATGGTACCGACGTTCTGATTGGCGGCATTATGCAGCATATCGAGGAAGCCGGGGTTCACTCGGGTGACTCTGCGTGTTCATTGCCTCCGTATTCATTGAGTGACATTATTCAGGCTCAATTACGTGAACAAATGCGTAAGTTAGCTTTTGAATTGAATGTGAACGGCTTGATGAATGCTCAGTTTGCGGTTAAAGATGATGAAATTTATCTTATTGAGGTAAACCCAAGAGCTGCGAGAACCGTTCCTTTTGTTTCTAAAGCGACAGGTGTGCCGTTAGCCAAAGTGGCAGCTCGGGTAATGGTTGGCCAGTCATTGCAAGAGCAGGGCTATGTAAAAGAAATTATTCCACCGTATTACTCGGTGAAAGAAGTGGTCATTCCTTTTGCTAAGTTCCAGGGGGTCGACCCTATTCGCGGACCTGAAATGCGCTCAACTGGCGAAGTTATGGGTGTGGGTGAAAGCTTTGAAGAAGCTTATGCAAAAGCCAACCTGGGTGCCGGCGAAGCGCTGGCTAAAAAAGGTAAAGCACTCATTTCTGTAAAAGACAGTGATAAGCAACGTCTGATGGACTTAGCCCGAGGCTTATTGGCTTTAGGCTTTAGTTTAGAAGCGACGCGCGGTACAGCGAAAATGCTTGGTGAAGAAGGTATTGACTGCAGTATTGTAAATAAATTGCAAGAAGGCCGTCCAAATATTGTTGATGCGATTAAAAACGGCGAATATTGCTATATTATAAATACAGTAGAAGGCCGTCAGGCGATTGAAGACTCGGTCTATATTCGCCGCGAAGCACTATTGAATAAAGTTATTTACACCACAACATTGAATGCTGCGTTTGCGACAGTGAAAGCAAATACAGCGGATGATCGGGCTCGGGTGAGCTCGGTACAAGAATTACATAAAAGGGTATCGTTAATATGAACCAGATTCCAATGACGGAACATGGCGCGCAATTATTACGTGATGAGCTTAAACGTTTAAAAACGGTAGAGCGTCCGCGCATTGTTGAAGCTATTGCTGATGCTCGCGAGCATGGTGATTTAAAAGAAAATGCGGAATATCATGCAGCGCGTGAACAGCAAGGTTTTTGCGAAGGCCGTATTCAGGAAATTGAATCCAAGCTTTCCAACGCGCAGATCATTGATGTAACTAAGGTACCAAATAACGGCAAAGTTATTTTTGGTTCCACAGTCACCGTTTACAACACGAAAACGGACGAAGAAGTTACTTATAAAATTGTGGGTGACGACGAAGCGGATATTAAATCAAACTTAATTTCTGTGAATTCACCCATTGCGCGTGCACTTATTGGTAAAGAAATTGATGATATTGCGACAGTGACGACACCTAATGGTGAAGTTGAATACGAGGTTGTTGCAGTACAATATAAGTAATATCAACAATGAGTGTATAAAAGGCTGGAAACGGAAGTTTACCAGCCTTTTTCTTTTTATTTTCTTTTGAAACGCATTTCTGTTTGTTTTTTATACGGTCTATTGTATAGTTTGCTCTTATCTTTTTTTCTAACATTAAATTTACAAGAGAAGATGACAATGGACAAGGAACAGTCGCTATCATTTAACACTTTTCAGCATACGCCCCTTGATGAACTTAGCGTCACGGAGTGCTTCGAACGTTTAAAGCTCATTTCACAAAAGGCAACTTATAAAGATGTTTCTGTGTGGTTAGGCCGCAACGCCAACGACTATGCCAACTGGAAACGTAGTAACAAATTACCTTTCGCCGAAATTATTCGGAAACTACTGCAAGAAAGAATTTCTCTTAACTGGTTTTTCGCTCCGGGTTATACCTTGCACGAACCCAGCTACGCTTATACTCAGGGCGATTACGTTAAGAGCAGCGTGGTAGAGGAAGAACGCAAACGGCGAATTGAGTTTTTAAAAGCGCACAAAAAGATAGAGCCGCTATTGAAAGCCTACGGGCTGCAAGATGATGAACAATGTATGACTTTGATGCTGGATGCGTATTTTTCCACTACAGATAAGTGGATGGAAAAATCGCAGGCATTAGAGTTAGTCGCAAAAGCATTAGCTCTTAAGCCTGCGATTCAAAGAATTACCCGCGAGGAAGACGAATCTTAGGTTCTTCTGCAGCACGGTATATCACTTGTGTTTTACCGATAATTTGCACTTCAGCGGCACCGGTTTCATGTACAATGGTTGCCATAATTTGCTTTCTGAGCTCGCGATCTTCTTCCGGAACTTTTATTTTAATCAGTTCATGGTGGTCAAGTGCTTGCTCAATTTCTGCAAGAACACCTTCAGTAAGGCCGTTAGCCCCCAGTAGTACGACGGGTTTAAGCGGATGTGCTAAACCTTTTAAATGCTGTTTTTGCTTATTACTTAATGACATTCGATAATATCCGTTTTAGAGCTTGATTTTTTAACATTGTAACGCCAGATCAGGTATTCAGGCCAGACAATTAAGGAAACTTCGTTAAATCATGGGAAAAAAACGCAGTGTGAGTAGTCAGCGCTGGCTGAAAGAACATTTTGACGATCAGTTTGTCCAAAAAGCACAGAAGAAGGGATTACGCTCCCGCGCTGTTTTTAAATTGGAAGAAATACAAAAACGGGACAAACTGATCAAAAAAGGTCAAACCGTCGTTGATTTAGGAGCAGCCCCAGGTGGGTGGTCACAGTATGTGGCCGACTACTTTAACGGCGATGGTCAAATCATTGCTTGTGATATTTTAGCGATGGACCCAATCGCCGGAGTCGATTTTCTTCAGGGAGATTTTCGTGAAGAATCGGTACTGGAGGCTTTATTAGAGCGTATTGGTGGTAAAAATGTGGATGTGGTGCTGTCTGACATGGCACCTAATATGAGCGGTAATGGCACGGTAGACCAAGCGCGTTCTATGTACTTGGTAGAGCTGGCGCTGGACATGTGCCATCAGGTTTTGAAACCAGGCGGAAGTTTTGCCGTCAAAGTGTTTCAGGGGCAAGGTTTTGAATCTTTTCTGAAAGATGTACGAGCAGCGTTTAATGATGTGAAAACGAGAAAACCAGAGTCCTCAAGAGCACGTTCGAGAGAGGTCTACTTGGTAGCGACAGACTATAAACTGTAGTACCCTGTTGGGTAGTTGATTTTTAATAGAGGTAATAGGCTTTGAGCGATATGGCAAAGAATCTCATCTTGTGGCTTGTAATAGCCGTCGTACTGATGAGCGTTTTTCAGAGCTTCAGTCCGAGCGGAACGTCATCATCAACCATGGTATACAGCGAATTTGTATCTCAGGTTAATAATGGCAACATTCGTCGTGCTGAATTTGGTGATGATGGACGCACTATTTCAGGTATGACTCGCAATGGTCAATCTTATAAAACCGTTGTACCAACTCAATATGATCCAAAAATTCTGGATGATTTGTTGGCAAACGATGTAGAAACACAAGGTACTCCGCCAGAAGAGCAGAGTATTCTGGCATCTATCTTTATTTCGTGGTTCCCGATGCTGTTGCTAATCGGTGTATGGATATTCTTCATGCGTCAGATGCAGGGCGGTGGCGGCCGTGGGGCTATGTCGTTTGGTAAAAGCAAAGCCAAGCTAATGAATGAAGAGCAATCAAAAACAACCTTCAAAGACGTAGCCGGTTGTGATGAGGCCAAAGAAGAAGTCTCAGAGCTTGTGGATTATCTGAAAGACCCTTCTAAGTTTCAGCGTCTGGGTGGCAAAATACCGAAAGGCGTTCTTATGGTCGGCCCTCCGGGTACGGGTAAAACCCTGCTGGCAAAAGCTATTTCGGGCGAAGCAAAAGTACCGTTCTTCAGCATTTCCGGTTCAGACTTCGTTGAGATGTTTGTTGGTGTCGGTGCTTCCCGTGTTCGTGACATGTTTGAACAAGCGAAAAAATCTGCGCCATGCATTATCTTTATTGATGAGCTTGATGCCGTGGGTCGCCAACGTGGTGCCGGACTAGGTGGTGGCCACGATGAACGTGAGCAGACATTGAACCAAATGTTGGTTGAAATGGATGGCTTTGAAGGTAATGAAGGCATTATCGTTATTGCCGCTACTAACCGTCCAGATGTCTTAGATCCTGCATTATTGCGTCCCGGCCGCTTTGACCGTCAGGTTATCGTTGGTTTACCGGATGTTCGTGGTCGTGAGCAGATTCTTAAAGTGCACATGCGTAAAGTACCATTAGGTGATGACGTTAAACCGTCAGTGATTGCTCGTGGTACACCCGGCTTTTCTGGTGCGGACTTAGCGAACTTAGTTAACGAAGCTGCGCTATTTGCTGCCCGGGGCGACAAGCGTGTCGTTTCAATGGAAGAATTTGATAAAGCAAAAGACAAGATCATGATGGGTGCAGAGCGCCGCTCAATGGTTATGACGGATGATGAAAAAGCGATGACCGCTTACCACGAAGCCGGCCACGCCATTGTTGGCCGCCTTGTGCCAGAACATGATCCAGTCTACAAAGTATCGATTATTCCACGAGGCCGCGCACTGGGTGTTACCATGTATCTGCCAGAGCAGGATCGTGTCAGCCACAGTAAACAGCATCTTGAAAGTATGATTTCAAGCTTGTTCGGTGGACGTCTTGCAGAAGCCATTATTTATGGTAACGATAAAGTGACCACCGGCGCCTCTAACGACATTGAACGTGCAACTGAAATTGCTCGTAAAATGGTTACCCAGTGGGGACTGTCGGAGAAAATGGGGCCGTTGCTGTACGCCGAAGATGAAAATGAAGTGTTCCTCGGTCGCTCGGTAACCCAGCACAAGCACATGTCAGATGACACTGCGCGCGCTATTGATGAAGAAGTGAAGTCAGTTATCGACCGTAATTATCAGCGAGCGAAAAAGCTGCTGGAAGAAAACGAAGATATTTTGCATTCAATGAAGGACGCATTAGTTCGCTATGAAACTATTGATGCCGACCAAATTGATGACTTGATGAACCGTCGCGATGTTCGTCAGCCAAAAGACTGGGATGACAGAGACAGTGGTGGTAACGATTCTGACGGTGGGGCTGCTAAGGCAGAGAACACCGAAGAACGTCCGGACCGCCCCATTAATGTTGATAAACCCGGGGATGCAACTTCTTAACGTTGATTCTTTTAAAAAGCCACCGCGAGGTGGCTTTTTTGTAGGACACAGTTATTAGCGGAGCTAAGCCATGCCGAAAAATCCAAAGCCGTTGCGAGTTATGGGAATTGTTAATGTCACTCCGGACTCATTTTCAGACGGGGGGGAGTACAACCACCTAAATGATGCAATAGACCACGTTGCACAGCTGATCAAAGACGGCGCTGACATTGTGGACATTGGTGGGGAGTCAACCCGCCCTGGTGCTTATTCGGTTGCTGAACAGGAAGAGTTGGACAGAGTTGTTCCTTTGGTAAAGGCGGTAAGAGACCGTTTTGATGTTGCTATTTCGGTGGACACAACCAAACCCCAAGTCATGACAGAGTCGATAGAAGTTGGCGCCAATATAATTAATGATGTGAATGCCTTGCGTGAGAAAGGTGCTCTGGAAGCGCTGGCAGCGACAAACGCAGAAGTGTGTCTGATGCACATGCAGGGTGAGCCACGAAGTATGCAGCACAACCCTAATTATGATGATGTTGTTTGCGACGTTAAGACTTTTTTGCAAGAGCGTGTTATAGCGTGTGAAAAAGCGGGTATCGAACGCGAGAGGATTTGGTTGGATCCTGGTTTTGGTTTTGGCAAGTCGCAGCGACATAACTACCAGTTATTGCAACGTTTGCAGGCGTTTCACGAATTACAGTTGCCGTTATTGGTGGGAATGTCGCGAAAAAGCATGATAGGTCATGTTACTGGACGTGAAGTAAAAGATCGCTTAGCAGGCAGTTTAGCGGCTGCAACCATTGCAGCAATGAAAGGAGCACGTATAATTCGCGTTCATGATGTTAAGGAGACAGTTGATGCGATGAAAGTGGTTGCAGCAACTATAGAAGGAGAACACCTTTGAGTGAGCGTAAATATTTCGGCACTGATGGCGTGCGCGGACGTGTCGGGCAATTCCCGATAACCCCTGAATTTGCCGTAAAGCTTGGCTGGGCCGCTGGGCGTGTACTAGCCGCTAAGGGTACCAGTCGCGTATTAGTGGGCAAAGACACCCGGGTTTCTGGTTATATGCTTGAGTCAGCACTGGAGGCTGGTTTAGCCGCTGCTGGTGTTGGCGTGGACTTCTTAGGTCCTATGCCCACTCCCGGAATTGCTTATCTTACACGCACGTTCAGAGCTGCTGCCGGAATCGTGATTAGCGCCTCTCATAACCCATATTATGATAATGGTATTAAGTTTTTTGCTGATAACGGACACAAGCTTCCTGACGCGGTTGAGCTGGAAATTGAACGTTTGTTAGACGAGCCTATGGACTGCGTTATTTCCGAAGAGTTAGGGCGGGCAAAACGCATTAATGATGCCGCAGGACGTTATATTGAGTTTTGTAAAAGCGTATTCCCCAACGAAATGACGCTGGAAGGGCTTCACATCGTGGTTGACTGCGCCCATGGCGCTACTTACCACATTGCGCCTAATGTGCTTCGGGAACTTGGTGCTGAAGTGACCGAAATAGGCACGCAGCCCAATGGACTGAATATTAATAAAGAGTGTGGTGCAACGCACTTAACGGCATTGCAGAATAAAGTGCTGGAAACCAAAGCCGACCTTGGCATAGCGCTTGACGGTGATGGCGATCGTATCATGATGGTGACTGAAAACGGACGCCCCATTGATGGCGACGAAATTCTTTATATGCTCGCTGTTACTGCGCAGAATCAGGGACAGCTTCAGGGCGGGGTTGTTGGTACTTTGATGACCAACTTTGCTTTGGAGAAGGAGCTGGATAAACGGCGTATTCCATTCGTTCGGGCGAAAGTCGGCGACCGCTATGTTATTGAGGAACTGGTTAAGCGTGACTGGTATCTGGGGGGAGAGAACTCCGGCCATGTTATAAACCGTCAGCATCACACTACTGGGGACGGCATTATAGCTGGCCTGCAGGTGTTGGCAGCTATGTATCAGGAACAAAAGTCTCTGGAGAAACTGAGCTGCGACTTTCATAAGCTGCCGCAAGTACTTATTAATGTCCGCTTTGAGAGCGATAAACAGCCGCTGGAATCAGAAAATGTGAAAAGCGTTGTTCGTGAAGTTGAGAGCGCTTTAGCAGGCACTGGTCGGGTCTTATTACGTAAGTCTGGCACTGAACCTTTAATTCGCGTAATGGTCGAGGGTGAGAACGAAGCTAAGGTAAAAGCCTTTGCTCAGCAAATTGCGAACGAGGTCGAAGCGGCTACAAATTAAACAGTTAGCGGATAGTGGTGAAAATCTCGCTTGTAAGTTGGCGAGTGTTTCGCTACTATTCCCGCGCTCTGGAGTAGAGGACAAACTATGCCTAATGCATCACTAGTGATTGCAAATTGGAAAATGAACGGAAATCGCGAGCTAACGAAAACAATGTCGGCGGCTTTGCGGGAAAAACTTAATCAGCTTCAGCAAGTTAAGTTAGTCATTTGTCCTCCGTTCACCCTTATTGGCGAGCTGGCTAATCAATGTTATTACGATGACATTGCCATTGGTGCTCAGAATGTATCTGAACACACTGGTGGTGCCTTTACCGGCGAAATCTCAACCGCACAGCTACAAGAGTTTGGTGTTAGCTATGTGTTAGTGGGACATTCAGAACGTCGGCAGCTGTTCGCAGAAACCGACAAAATGGTGAATGAGAAAGCCTTGGCTACGGTTAATGCCGGTATGACAGCGGTGATTTGTGTTGGTGAGAATAAAGCACAACGCGATGAGGGAAACACCTGGGAAGTTGTAGCACAGCAAGCGCAAGCGGCTTTAGCTGATCTTCCTAAGGAGCAAGCCGGTAAAATTGTTTTGGCCTATGAGCCTGTTTGGGCAATTGGTACTGGAGAAACGGCTTCACCAGAACAAGCACAGGACGTTCATGCAAAATTAAGAGCGTTACTGGTAGAGCAATTTGGCGCGATTGGTGAGAAAATGCCGTTATTGTACGGCGGCTCAGTTAAAGCTGACAACGCTGCCGAATTATTTGCGCAAAAAGACATTGATGGCGGCCTGATAGGTGGCGCAAGTCTGAAAGAATCAGATTTTGTTGCTATTTGCCAAGCTGCTCAAGGGTAAAATTATGTACGAAATTTTGATGATCGCATTTCTCGTTGTCGCTTTGGTCTTAATTGGCTTTATTATGCTGCAACAAGGCAAAGGCGCAGACATGGGCGCATCTTTTGGCTCAGGCGCATCGAACACTGTTTTTGGTTCATCAGGTTCAGGTAACTTCCTGACCCGGGCAACAGCCGGGTTAGCGGTAGTGTTTTTCATTCTGAGCCTGGTGTTGGGTAACTTATCGACCTCTACTGATGAGTCGTCAAATGACTTCTCAGACCTTTCAGTTCCGGCTGAAGAGCAAGAGTTACCTCCAGCGGATGATAAGTCAGAGTCTGAATCTGAAGTGCCGCCAATTGACTAAGATTTTGCAGAAGTGGTGGAATTGGTAGACACGCTACCTTGAGGGGGTAGTGCTCTTACGGGCGTGCGGGTTCAAGTCCCGCCTTCTGCACCAAAATTAGCTCTCTGATTGTTGCCTCAGAGGTTGAAAATAAACGAAAAATACGTATAATGTGCAACAAGTTTCGGACGCGGGGTGGAGCAGTCT
>NZ_DEXU01000005.1:0-68318 GCF_002364295.1 Idiomarina sp. UBA3176 | reverse complement strand
CTGGTAGCTCGTCGGGCTCATAACCCGAAGGTCGTAGGTTCAAATCCTGCCCCCGCAACCAATTTTAGTAGCAGCGTTTCGCATTAAGGCGTCGCTTTTGCTAAAATAACTGACAAAGGGTCCAGTGTTCAGAAAGCCCCGCAGCAGCTCGGGGCTTTTTGCTATGCGGCCTTAGCTATCTTAGGATAGCCAGAACACTGGGCGCTTGCGCCCTTTTTTTGTTTCAGGAGGCAGTAATTGGCAAATTTGCAAGAACGGTTAACCGATATAATTCGCCCAGCGGTAGAAGCGCTGGAGTTTGAATTGTGGGGCGTAGAGTTTATTCGCGCCGGTAAGTTTTCAACATTACGGGTATATATCGATCATCCGGAAGGTATCAGCGTGGATAACTGTGCAGACGTGAGTTATCAGGTCAGTTCACTACTGGATGTTGAAGACCCTATTAATGTTGAATACAACCTGGAAGTGTCCTCTCCGGGAATGGAAAGACCGTTTTTTAATGCCCAACAAATGCAGCCTTATATAAATGAAACCGTTGCTTTTGAGTTAGTAGCGGCGCAAAAAAACAAAAGAAAATTTAAGGCAGAATTGATTGCGGTTGAGGGTGAAGAACTGACCCTTGCCGTTGATAACGATACTCTTCAGGTGAATATGCGTGATGTGAAAAACGCTCACCTGGTTCCGGCATTTGATTAAAAGATTGCGTTGGCGAGGCAGCACTCATGAGTAAAGAAATACTGTTAGTCGCAGAAGCGGTTTCAAACGAAAAAGCAGTACCACGCGAAAAAATATTTGAAGCGTTAGAGTCAGCATTGGCTCATGCGACCAAAAAGAAGTACGACGGCGATATTGAAGTTCGTATTGATATCGATCGTACCACTGGCGAATTTGATACATTCCGTCGTTGGTTAGTCGTTGAAGACACGGATTCTGGATTAGAACATCCTTACCGTGAAATAAGCTTGTCGGCAGCGCAATACGAAGATCCATCGGTACAGGCCGGTGACTACGTAGAAGAGCAAATCGATTCGATACAGTTCGACCGTATTACGACCCAGACTGCAAAACAAGTTATCGTACAAAAAGTACGTGAAGCCGAACGAGCTCAGGTTGTTGATGAATACCGTGAGCAAGTGGGTGAAATGGTCAGCGGTATTGTTAAGCGTGCGAATCGGGAGCACGTTATTCTGGATTTAGGTAATAACGCGGAAGCGATTATTTATCGTGACGAAATGTTACCGCGTGAATCTGTGCGTCCAGGTGATCGCATTCGCGGTTTGCTCTATGACGTTCGTCCAGAAGCTCGTGGTGCACAATTATTTGTAAGCAGAACCAATCCTAACTTCTTGTTGGAATTGTTCCGTATCGAGGTGCCTGAAATAGGCGAAGAGATGATTGAGCTACGCGGTGCTGCCCGAGACCCGGGTTCGCGTGCTAAAATTGCGGTTAAGAGTAACGATAAGCGTATAGACCCTGTTGGGGCTTGCGTTGGTATGCGCGGTGCACGAGTTCAGGCGGTATCCGGTGAGCTTGGTGGCGAGCGCGTAGACATTGTGCTTTGGGATGATAACCCGGCACAGTACGTCATTAACGCGATGGCGCCTGCTGAAGTAGCGTCTATAGTTGTGGATGAAGATGCACATACTATGGATATTGCGGTTGCGGCAGATAACCTGGCTCAAGCTATTGGTAAAGGTGGACAGAACGTTCGCCTGGCCAGTCAGCTAACCGGCTGGACACTGAATGTTATGACCGAAGACGAGTTCAACGAAAAAAATGAAGCTGAAACTCAGCGTCTATTGAACTTGTTCGTATCGACTTTAGATATCGATGAAGATTTTGCCAATGTACTGGTTGATGAAGGCTTCTCTTCACTTGAAGAAGTGGCTTATGTCCCGGTTGCAGAATTCCTTGATATTGAAGGGATGGACGAAGATATCGTAGAAGAATTGCGTAGCAGAGCACGTGCTTATTTAACCACGAAAGCTCTGGCTACCGAAGAATCTCTGGAATCGGCTGAACCAGATGACACACTGTTGAACCTTGAAGGAATGGAGCGTCACCTGGCTTATGTATTAGCCAGCAAAGGCGTGACAACTCTGGAAGAGTTAGCGGAACAGGGTGTTGACGACTTAGCCGATATTGAAGAATTAAATGAACAGCAGGCTGGCGATTTAATTATGAAAGCTCGCAATATTTGCTGGTTCAATGAAGAACAGTAGAACGATCAGCGGAGGTACAACAGACTATGGAAGAAGTAACGCTCGATAAGCTGGCCACAGATGTCGGTACAACAGTTGATCGTCTGGTTCAGCAGTTCGCTGAAGCGGGCATGACCAAGAAAGCGGGTGATTCTGTTAACGAAGAAGAGAAACAGAAATTACTGGCTCACTTGAATCGTCAGCACGGCGGTGGCGGCAGCTCTGAACCCAGCAAAATGACTTTAAAGCGCAAAACAAAAAGTACGTTAAGCGTTGGTGGCGGAAGAGACTCTAAATCCGTTCAGGTAGAAGTGCGTAAAAAGCGTACTTACGTGAAACGTTCAGCAAGCGAAGAACAGGAACGTGAAGAACAAGAACGCTTAGCGCAAGAGAAAGAAGCGGAAGAAGCGAAGCTTCGCGAAGAAGAAAAACAGCGCGAAGAAGAACAGCAGCGTAAAGAAGCGGAAGCCAAGGCTAAAGCAGAACGCGAAAAAGCTGAGAAAGAAAAAGCTGAAAAAGAAAAGCTGCGCAAAGAAAAAGAGAAAGAGCGTCAAAAAGCAGAAGCTGAAAAACGTGCTGCCATGACACCTGAAGAGCGTGAAGCGGCAGACAAAGCGAAAGCCGATGCTGAAAAACTGAAGCGTCAACAGGAAGAAGAAGCTCGTAAAAAAGCGGAAAAAGAAGCGGAAGCGCAAGCGGAAGAAGCTCGTAAACTGGCGGAAGAAAACGCAAAACGCTGGGAAGAAGAAGAGCAGAAACGTAAACAGCAAGAAAAAGAAGACGTGCATTTTACAACGTCATCTACTGCGCAAGAAGCTGAAGACGCACAAGATTTTGACGAAGAACGTAAAAGCCGCAAACGCGGTAAAAAGCGTCGTCGTAAAGATGAAGAAAGCGATGATACTCCACGCCGCGAGAAGCGTCGTAAAGGTGCTCGTCGCGGCTCGTCGCTGCAACAGGGCTTTAATAAACCAGCTCAGCCAGTTGAACGTGATGTGAAAATTGGTGAGACCATTACCGTTGGTGAACTTGCTAACCGTATGGCGGTTAAAGCCAGTGACCTTATCAAGACCATGATGAAAATGGGCGAGATGGTCACCATTAACCAGATTCTTGATCAAGACACAGCCGCTTTAGTGGTTGAAGAGCTGGGTCATAAACCTGCGTTGGTGAAAGATAATGCGCTGGAAGAAGAAGTGCTTTCTGACCGCCAGGAAGGCGGAGAAGAGGCACCTCGTGCACCAGTCGTTACTGTTATGGGTCACGTTGACCATGGTAAAACATCGTTGCTGGATTACATTCGTAAAGCCAAAGTTGCATCAGGCGAAGCGGGTGGTATTACTCAGCACATCGGTGCATACCACGTTGAAACGGGTCATGGCATGGTGACTTTCCTGGATACTCCGGGACACGCCGCCTTTACTTCTATGCGTGCACGTGGTGCAGGCGCAACAGACGTTGTTATCCTGGTAGTCGCTGCGGATGATGGTGTTATGCCGCAAACCAAAGAAGCGGTTCAGCACGCAAAAGCTGCTGGCGTTCCTCTGGTTGTTGCTATCAACAAAATGGATAAAGAAGGCGCTGACCCAGACCGTGTGAAGAACGAGTTGTCGCAGTTGGAAGTTATTCCTGAAGACTGGGGTGGCGATGTTCAGTTCATTCCATTGTCAGCGCACACCGGTGAAGGCATTGATGAGCTGTTAGAAGCTATTTTGCTGCAATCTGAAGTATTGGATTTACGTGCAGAGAAAACCGGTATGGCCTCAGGTATTGTGGTTGAATCACGCCTGGATCGAGGCCGCGGCCCGGTAGCAACGGTATTGGTTCAGCGCGGTCTGCTGAAGCAGGGCGATGTTGTACTTTGTGGTCTTGAATACGGTCGTATTCGTGCGATGCGCGATGAAACCGGTAAAGAAATTAAAGAAGCGGGCCCATCTATTCCTGTAGAAATACTGGGTCTGTCCGGTGTTCCTCAGGCAGGCGACGAAGCAACGGTTGTCAGAGACGAGCGTAAAGCGCGTGAAGTAGCTAACTATCGTCAGGGTAAATACCGTGATGTGAAATTAGCCAAGCAACAGAAAGCGAAACTGGAAAACATGTTTGCGGACATGGCCGAAGGTGATGTTGCTGAGCTTAATATTGTACTTAAGTCTGACGTACAAGGGTCACTGGAAGCGATTTCTGATGCCTTAACCAAACTGTCAACTGATGAAGTAAAAGTGAACATCATCGGTAGCGGCGTTGGTGGTATCACCGAAACCGATATTTCTCTGGCCAGTGCCTCAAATGCCATTGTTGTTGGTTTTAACGTTCGTGCTGAAGCTGCAGCCAGAAAACTGGTTGAACAGGAAAGTGTCGACTTACGCTATTACAGCGTTATTTACGACTTAATTGACGAAGTTAAAGCGGCAATGAGCGGTATGCTGCAGCCCGAGTTTAAACAGCAGATTATTGGTTTAGCCGAAGTTCGTGATGTCTTTAAATCACCTAAGATTGGTGCCATTGCTGGTTGTATGGTAACTGAAGGTGTGGTGAAGCGTTCTGCTCCAATTCGCGTATTGCGTGATAACGTTGTTATCTACGAAGGCGAACTAGAATCTTTACGTCGCTTTAAAGACGACGTTCAGGAAGTTCGTAACGGCATGGAATGTGGTATCGGTGTTAAGAACTACAACGATGTCAAAGAAGGCGACCAAATTGAAGTCTTCGAAACCATTCAGATTGAACGTACGCTGTAATCAAGGACACAGGAATTTATGGCTCAAGAGTTTAGCCGTACCGAAAGGGTACGGCATCAGCTACAACGAGAAATCGCTATGATCCTGCAACGTGAGATAAAAGATCCTCGCGTTAGCATGGTCACAGTATCCGACGTGGAAGTTTCTCGTGACTTAGCTTATGCCAAAGTGTTTGTTACCTTTTTCCAGGATGACCCTGAGCAAACTAAGCAGGCGTTAAAAGTATTGAATGAAGCCTCAGGCTTCATTCGATCTTTATTGGGTAAGCGCATCAAAGCACGCATTGTTCCGCAACTAAAGTTTCAGCACGACGCTTCTTTAAATGAAGGGATTCGTATGGGCAAATTGGTTGCAGAAGCTCGTGAACGAGATAAGAAAAGCAGCGAAAACAGCGGAGACGATTAATGTCTAAAGCTCGTCTACGCAAAGGCCGTGCTCTCACGGGCGTAGTATTATTGAATAAACCGCAGGGCATGAGTTCAAACCATGCCCTGCAGCGTGTTAAGCGCCTGTATAATGCACAAAAAGCGGGTCATACTGGTGCGCTGGATCCTCTGGCAACCGGTATTCTGCCAGTTTGTCTGGGAGAGGCGACGAAGTTTTCGCAATATCTGCTGGATGCCGATAAAGCCTACCGGGTTGAAGCTACGCTGGGGGTAAGAACAACCACCAGTGACGCCGAAGGTGAAGTGGTAGAGGAAAAGCCTGTTGCAGTTGATACCGCTAAGGTTGCCGATGCAATAAAGCAGTTTATTGGTGAACAGGATCAGTCTCCCTCTATTTATTCGGCACTGAAGCACGAAGGCCGTCCATTATATTATTATGCGCGCCAAGGCATTGAAGTACCGAAAAAAACGCGGACAATCACCGTCCACTCTATCGAACTGCTGAATATTCAGGACAATAAAGTGACCCTGCAAGTGAGTTGCAGCAAAGGTACTTATATTCGTACTTTAGTTGATGACCTGGGTCAGTTACTAGGCTGTGGTGCTCACGTATCCATGCTACATCGTAATGCAGTAGCCGACATAGCTGAAGCGGCTATGGTGACCCTGGAACAACTGGAAACGTTAGCAGAAGAGGGCTATGAAGGTCTCGATGCGTTATTGCATCCGGCTGATTTGCTACTGGGACAATTGCCAGAGGTAACAGTGACTCAAGCGCAAACTCGCGACTTTTTGCATGGACAGCCCATTCCTTTACCTGAGCAAAATGGAAATGACGCAGAAGAATGGCGCGTTGCCACAGAAAACTCGCTATTTCTTGGTGTTGCACGGGTGAAAAATGCGGAATTATGGCCGCGTCGGGTTATTGCGCGGGAGCATGTGGATTTATAGTTGTTTTTACGGCGGCTGACGAGTATAATCGCCGCCTTCATATCGATGCTGAATTAGTGATTGGCGTCGATCATTTTGACAAAACTTAGGAGTTAGCATGTCACTAACTGTTGAACAGAAAGCTGAGATTTTAAAAGAATTTGGCCAAGGCGAGAACGATACCGGTTCTCCTGAAGTGCAAGTTGCGCTTTTAACTAAAAACCTGGCTGAATTACAAGACCACTTTAAAGAACATAAGAAAGATCACCACTCACGTCGTGGTCTGCTACGTATGGTTAGCCGTCGTCGTAAGCTTCTTGATTACCTGAAGCGTAAAGACGAAAAACGTTACGTAGCTATCGTAGAACGTCTTGGCATCCGTCGCTAAGACAAACGTTCTGAAAAGAATAAAATTAAAAGGGCCTTCAGGCCCTTTTTTTGTATTCTTTTTTAGGCTTATGGGTCTTAATTTCGTCACAATTCCCCTATACTATGCGATGAGATAAATAAAGAGAGAAGACGAGTATCAATCCGGATACTCTATATTTTGAAGGTAAAGGAAAGCAACGTGAATCCAATAACTAAACAATTTCAGTACGGTCAGCACACAGTCACTTTAGAAACTGGCGTAATAGCACGTCAGGCGACTGCTTCTGTGCTTGCCAGCATCGATGACACAACAGTCCTGGTCACTGTGGTTGCGAAAAAAGAAGCTCGCGAAGGGCAAAACTTTTTTCCATTAACGGTAAATTACCAAGAGAAAACTTACGCAGCCGGTAAAATTCCAGGTGGCTTCTTTAAGCGTGAAGGCCGTCCAAGCGAAAATGAAACTCTGACTTGTCGTTTAATCGACCGTCCAATTCGCCCATTATTCCCTGATGGTTTCATGAACGAAGTGCAAGTTGTTGCAACTGTTGTTTCTGTAAACCCTCAAATTAATCCTGATATTGTTGCCTTAATTGGTACTTCAGCAGCGCTGTCTATTTCTGGTGTTCCTTTCGCAGGCCCAATCGGTGCAGCTCGTGTTGGTGTCGTGAACGATGAATACGTTTTAAACCCAACCGCAGATGAGTTAGAAAACTCGAAACTGGACCTAGTGGTTGCCGGTACTGATAAAGCTGTCTTAATGGTTGAATCAGAAGCTCAATTGCTGTCTGAAGACCAAATGCTTGGTGCCGTTATGTACGGTCACGAAGCAATGCAGGACGTTATTAAAGCCATTACTGAATTTACTGCAGAAGCAGGCAAAGAGAAGTGGGATTGGCAGGCACCTGCAAAAGATGAAAGCTTACAGACCAAAATTCGTGAATTGGCAGAGCAAGGTATTGGCGAAGCCTACCGCACTACCGACAAAGCAGAACGTAAAGGTAAGCTTGACCAGGTTAAAGAGCAGATGGTCGAGAAGCTGACTGCTGAAGATGAAAATGTCGATTTAGAAGAATCTGGCAAAATTTTCCATGACCTGGAAAGTGACATTGTCCGTAGCCGTATTATTGCCGGTGAAAAGCGTATTGATGGCCGCGACCCTGACATGGTTCGTGCTATTAGTGTGGCTACTGGTGTATTACCGCGTACTCACGGTTCAGCATTGTTTACCCGTGGTGAGACTCAGGCGTTGGTAACTGCGACTTTAGGTACCGATCGTGATGCTCAGATGATTGATGAGCTGACCGGTATGAACACGAATCGCTTCATGCTGCATTATAACTTCCCTCCATACTGTGTTGGTGAAACGGGTATGGTTGGTTCGCCAAAACGTCGTGAAATTGGTCATGGTCGTTTGGCTAAACGGGGTATTCAGGCGGTTATGCCTAGCCACGACGAGTTCCCATACACCATTCGTGTGGTGTCAGAAATTACTGAATCAAACGGTTCAAGCTCTATGGCCTCAGTTTGTGGTTCTTCACTGGCGTTGATGGATGCAGGTGTACCAATCAAGTCTTCTGTAGCGGGTATTGCTATGGGCTTGGTTAAAGAAGGCGACAAGCATGTTGTTCTGTCTGATATTCTTGGTGATGAAGATCACTTAGGTGATATGGACTTTAAAGTAGCGGGTAACACTGATGGTATTACTGCGCTGCAAATGGACATTAAAATTGACGGCATTACTCGCGACATCATGGAAAGTGCCTTAGCGCAGGCTAAATCAGCTCGCTTACACATTCTGAAAGTGATGGACGAAGCTATTGGCGGTCACCGTGAAGAACTGTCTACTTATGCACCTCGCTTTACCACCATCAAAATTGATCAGGACAAGATCAAAGACGTTATCGGTAAAGGCGGAGCGGTTATTCGCGAGCTGACTGAGTCAACTAATACCAACATTGAGATTGGTGATGATGGTACTATCAAAGTTGCAGCCAGCGACCAGGCTGATGCTGACGCCGCTATTGAGAAAATCAAACAGCTAACGGCTAACGTTGAAGTTGGCAAAATTTACCAGGGTAAAGTAGCACGTATCGTAGACTTTGGTGCCTTTGTTACTGTTCTGCCCGGTAAAGATGGCTTAGTTCACATTTCTCAAATTGCAGAAGAACGTGTTAACGACGTAAATGAATACCTGAAAGTTGGTGATGTTGTTCCGGTTAAAGTACTGGAAATTGACCGTCAGGGTCGCGTACGTTTAAGCATGAAAGAAGCGGCTGAGAAAAAAGAAGAACCAGCACCTGAAGCGCCGGCAGAGCCAGCAGCTGAAGAAGAAAACAAAAGCGAAGAGTAATCGTAAAGATTTTCTCAGCTTTGTTAAAAACCCCGTGTGAACGGGGTTTTTTTATATCTGCTTTTTGCCTGAATGGCGTTGAGTGTGCTGTAATAGGGGCGAATGTATATTTAAGGATAAAATTATGCAAGAGCGCAGAAGTGTTAGGTTCATGGGAGCTTTGTTGTTATTAGGCGTCATGACGGGGTGTGCCTCGCAAAGTTCATTTAATCAGTTACCTGATACCGTGGTACTTGCAGAGCCTGAAAGCGCAGAGTTTCGTTATGAGATTGAGCTGGCACGCATAGGGCAGATGCTAAGAGAAAATTTAACTGAGGAACAGCGCGGAGAGCTATATTACCGCCGCGGTGCGTTATACGACGCCGTTGGCTTGAGAACTCTTGCGAGAATGGATTTTACCCGAGCTTTAGAATATAACCCGAGGTTGGCCGATGCGTATAATTTCTTAGGTATTCAATATACGCAACTAGAGGAGTTTGATTACGCTTATGAGGCTTTTGATTCAGCAATTGAACTCAACCCTGAGCACCGTTATGCCTATTTGAACCGGGGTATAGCCGAGTATTATGATGCCAGAACGAAACTTTCTCAGGAAGACTTAAAATACCATCTGGAAAGAGAACCCGATGATCCTTACCGCGTTATTTGGCTGTTTCTCGCCGAACATGAAAATGATGCCGCGTTGGCACAAAAAAGCCTTGAGCAAAACGCTGAGAAACTGAGTAAATCCGACTGGGGGTATCAGATTGTACAACTGTATGCAGGCAAACTTTCTGAAGAAGCGTTTTTACAACGTATGACCCGTAACTTAGGGGAATCGGAAAAGCTGACTGAACGTTTGTGTGAAGCCTATTTTTATCTTGGCAAGTACATGCAAATGGAAGGAGAGCAATTGCAGGCTGTTAACTACTTTAAATTGGCTTTAATGACCAATGTATATGGTTTTGTTGAACACCGATATGCGTCAGTTGAGCTAAACCGTATTCGTGAATCCTTACTCAGTCGCTAAAGAGAAAAGGAGTGAAAACCAGACTCTTAATTGTGTTGTTTCTGCTGGCTTTAACTGGATGGTCTCATCAGGTTTATAACCAACAGCAAGAGCGCAGCAGTCTCGCGCATCAGGGCAATGCCAAGGCACAACATCAACTGGCGAATCACCACTGGGCACTGAATAATCGTACCGCTGCTTATTATTGGTGGCAGCGGTCGGCAAAGCAGCATTACTTTCCAGCCATAGAAAGTTTAATTAACGAATTTCCAGCGACAAGTGACGCTTGGCTTGCTCTGGCTGCTGATGCTGGCGACCCTGTGGCTCAAAGGCAGGTGGCTACCGCTGAGCTAGCCGATCAGAACATTTCTATGCACGAATGGGTGCATCGCTGGGTAAACTCGAAAGACTCCTGGTTACAGAGTCAGTTTGGACTGATTGAACGCTATAAGCCTAGCGCGCAATGCAATATGGAAATCAATGTTGTTGCTGCTGACTCTGGCGAAAAGCGACGCTATCTTAACTTTTTGTCCGCGGTAAAAAATACACCTTTTGATACTCAGAATTGGTGCGTTAGCTTTACTTTGGACGAAAACTTATCTTGTGTAACCGATACACAGAGAAAACGGGCAAATTGTCATTTTGAAAAAAGTTTTGATAGGCAGGTAATATTAGCCGAAGAAGGCATTGCCAGTGCCAATAGTCAGACACTGACTTTAACGGCTGACAGTTCAGAAGCGGTTATTCAACATGAGCTAGGACACTGGATGGGGTTCGCTGATGAATACGAAATGTCAGACGCACTTGCTCAAAATTTCTGTTATGGCTACTACGACCATGACAGCTTGAATATTATTGTGACAGAAGCTCATAACGAGTATTCGGCACGGAAAATTAAAGCGATTTATAAAAGGCTACCGTGGAAAGATGAACTGAGTTCCTGGCAAGATATTGCGATTAAGAAGCAAGGGAAGTGGCGTTTAGGGAGCTCTGGGGAAGCCGTTGTCGGCCTTTTTAAAGCGGATACCTGTAACGCTATAGATGACAGACAAGCATGGCGCCCTGTTAATACTAGAACCGCTATGGAGCGTCACGACACCAAACTATGGCCAGAACTCTACTTAAGATTGCTGGAGCAAAAAACTAACGCTTTTGATTTAGACGCTAATAGCGACTTGCGCCAGAATTAGCACTGGGCAGAGTGTTGCCAGAAACCAAATAAGTGAACGAAGTTTGTCATAGTTGCTTAAATAAGCAATGTGATAGAGCACTCTAAGTACAATAAAAGAAATGCTTAAAAATTCAATTCGGTCGGTGATCTGAGAAGTTGCTAGGGCTGCCAATACTGCTGCGGCAAATAATGGGAAAGCTTCATAGGCATTATAGTGACCGGCAACGGCCCGGGCTCCACGCCCAAGTAACCGTTGCTGTTGAGCTCTGGGGTGTTTATTGTCATAACCGTTATCGCGGTTCTGAAAGTAAACCACAGGTGCCTTAGCCAAAATTGGCAAGACTCCGGCAATGAGTAAACACCACAATAAAAGGCTCACGGTCACTATTCCTTAATTAACGTACGGTTTCGCCTGCTGCCTGTAAATCAGCATGATAAGACGAGCGTACGAGTGGCCCACTGGCAATGTGGCTAAAGCCCATTTCAACACCAGCAACACGCAGCTCTTCAAACTCGTCGGGGTGCACGTAGCGTGCTACCGGAATATGGTGGCGGCTAGGCTGCAAATACTGTCCGATAGTCAACATGTCGACATCGTGCGCACGAAGATCTTTCATGACTTCCAGTATTTCTTCTTTGGTTTCGCCAAGGCCGACCATAAGTCCCGACTTAGTCCGGATATCCGGCCGAACTTCTTTGTATTTTTGCAGCAAGTCTAAAGACCACTGGTAATTTGCACCAGGACGAGCTGCCTTATACAGGCGTGGCACGGTCTCAAGGTTGTGGTTAAATACGTCAGGCGCCTCGCCTTTGAGAATATCGATCGCAACCTGCATACGACCACGAAAATCCGGTACCAGCACTTCTACCTGAATGTTGTTCTCACTGTGCTCACGAATTTCACGAATACAGTCCGCAAAGTGCTGAGCACCGCCGTCGCGTAAATCATCACGGTCAACCGATGTAATTACGACATACTTCACTTTCATGTCGCGGATGGTTTTGCCCAGCTTTTCAGCTTCTTCCGGATCGGGAGGAAGAGGGCGACCGTGAGCAACGTCACAGAATGGGCAACGACGTGTACAAATGTCGCCCAGGATCATAAAACTGGCTGTACCGTGATTAAAACATTCCGGTAAATTTGGACAGGATGCTTCCTCACAAACAGAGTGCAAACCATGGCTGCGCATTGCTTGCTTAATTTCATCAATACGCTCAGTTGAAGAAGGTAACTTCACCTTCAGCCACGACGGCTTACGCAACATCTGATCGCGTTCGGTGGGAATAATTTGTACTGGTATCAGTGCCATTTTATCGGCGTCACGCATTTTGACACCAGGTTCAACTCTAACTGGCTTTGACATAATCTTGAGCGAGTCCCGTTTGTTGAAGAATGTTGCTGTAGGAAAGAGAGCTGGTAAAGTGTTTTATCACTGCATCAGCCGCTTCACTAAAGCTATCAGGACCATTGAGATCCTTAGTTTGAATCATTTTTATGCCCGAAAGACCACAAGGGTTTATTCGGGAAAAAGGTTCCATATCCATATTGACGTTCAAGGCCAATCCGTGGAAAGAACAGCCTTTACGAATACGCAGTCCCAGAGAGCAAATTTTATCTGTATCGACATAAACTCCAGGAGCGTCTCGACGCGCTTTGGCATCAATTTCGTAGTCGGAAAGGGTTTCAATGACGGTGTTTTCAATGTGGTTAACGAGTTGACGGACACCATAATTAAGACGACGGATATTAAGAAGGAAATAAATAACGAGCTGACCCGGACCGTGATAGGTAACCTGTCCGCCTCTGTCGACCTGGATAACCGGAATATCACCCGGAGCGAGAATATGCTCAGCTTTTCCCGCCTGTCCTTGAGTGAATACGGGATCGTGCTCGACCACCCACAGCTCGTCGGCAGTATGTTCGTCGCGTTGGTCAGTGAATTCTTGCATAGCATGCCATACGGGTTCGTATGGCTGCCTGCCCAATTCACGGATAATTAGGGTATCGTTCATGCCGCCATTATAACGTTTGTCAGCAACAACGGCTAGTCCTGCCGCTACAGAACGTAGCGAACGTCCTCGATATCTGAGAGTGAACGATACAATATTTCGATATGCTGCTGGCTTTCGACACGCACAGCAACAGAAATTGAGTGGTAGTTGCCTTTGCTGCTGGGCTTTACGGAAGGACTGTAGTCGCCCGGAGCATGCTCTTGTAAAACTTCCACAACCTGATCAGGAAGGCTGTCACTAGCAACCCCCATCACTTTAAAAGTAAAGTGACAGGGGAAATCGACCAGTTCGTCAAAACGAGTTTTTTGCATCTATCTAAACCTTTATTCTTCAGTAAACTGCTGTTTTATATAGTCCATCATCTTCTTGAAGAATCCACCTTCTTCGACAGCTTGTAAGGTTACCAGCGGAAATGAAGCTACATCTTCGCCATTTAGCTGAAGGTAAACTGTGCCTACATGCTGACCTTTGGAAAGCGGTGCCTGTAGCTGCTCATCAAGCTCAAAGTTAGCTTTTAATTTATCACGTTGACCTTTAGGTAAGGTGATAACGACATCTTCACTAATACCCAGCTCGACTTCATCTAAATCTCCACCCCAAATACGTTGGGAAATGAAGCTTTCGCCGGCAGAATATGCTTTTACGGTTTCGAAATAACGGAATCCGTAGTTAAGCAGTTTTTTGCTTTCAACTTTACGCGCTTGTTCACTGTTAGTTCCCATAACCACAGCAATTAATCGGGTTCCGTCTTCAACGGCGGAAGAAACCAAGCTATAACCCGCTTCATTAGTATGGCCGGTTTTAATGCCATCGACGTTCAAGCTCCGATCCCATAGCAATGAGTTGCGATTGTATTGCTTAATATTATTGTAGGTAAAAGACTTTTCTGAGTAGAGTTTATATTCGTCAGGAGTCTCATTTATTAAAGCACTTGCTAACGTGGCCATATCACGGGCGGAGACGTATTGCTCAGAATCAGGCAGCCCGTGACTGTTCGCAAAGTGACTGTCCTTCATGCCTATTTGTTCAGCATAATTATTCATTAACCCAGCGAAAGCGTCTTCGCTTCCCGCAATATGTTCAGCCATTGCAACACAGGCGTCGTTACCAGAGGAAATAATGATGCCACGGTTTAACTCTTTAACACTGACCTCTTTGCCAACTTCGATAAACATTTTGGATGACTCAGGGAAGTTTTTGGCCCAGGCATTTTCGCTTACAGTAACAATATCCTTCTCGCTAATGCGGCCAGCTAGCATTTCTTTACCAATAATATAGCTGGTCATCATTTTGGTCAGGCTGGCCGGGGGCAGGCTTTCACGGGAATTATTTTCTGCTAACACTTTGCCAGTAGTGTGATCGATAAGAATATAGGCTTTCGCATTAACCGACGGCGCATCGGGAACTAATGACTGAGCGGCGAAGCTTGCTGAGCTGAATAATAGGGTTACGGCAGTAAAAAGGTGACAAATTTTTTTCATTGGGATTATCTTTATCTTATCGGTCAAAAAGTGAATCAAATGCGTAAAGAGGCCGAATTATATCAGTTTTGTTGCACAGCGTCAGGAGTATCCGTCTGACTTTGCGCCGCCTTTACGCGAAAAGCTTGAGGGTATCCGGAAGATCGTATTTGCTCGAGTAAATCGTAGCTTTTCTGTTCTGAAACCGGACCCAGCATTAATTTATGTAGACCATCCGTTTTCTCTGTAGTTGCAATTTCCTGGAACTTGGGCGGCAGGTTGCGTTTTAACTGCGATAAACGGTTAATATCTGATGAAGCCACCAATTGAATATGATAATTCGATTGGCTTCCCGGGGCAGACTGATCTTCGACTCGCATTGGCGTTTTTAAATTAATGGCTTCAACTCTAACCGGGGCTGTACCACTATCCAACATACCCAACTTATAAGCCGCCGCAAATGACAAGTCGATAATACGTTCAGGATGGAATGGCCCGCGATCATTTACTCTAACAGTGACGGTACGGTCGTTGTTCAAGTTAGTGACTTTTACATAAGTAGGCAGAGGTAACCGGGTATGAGCCGCTGACATACTGTACATATCATAATATTCACCATTCGAAGTCAGATGCCCATGAAATTTATTTCCATACCAGGAGGCATAACCTTCCTCGACATACCCTACCGCACTGTCCATTACCTCATAATTATTGCCTAAGACCCGATAGTCCCGATTCCCCTGAGGACTGATAGGCTCATGTACGGGAACGGCACTGCGTAACTCCGACTCAGTAGGTAAACGAGTCGGAGCACTGTCTTCATGCTGAGAGTATCGGCCGGAGGGACCGCTGGAGCAACTACTGAGCAAAAACACGCTCAGCATTAAGGTGGATAAATTACTGCACTTCATTTTTCAGTTGCTCGCTAAACTGGTAGACAGCCATCGCGTAAAGTGGACTGTGGTTATACCGGGTAATCACATAGAAGTTGTCGTATCCCAGCCAGTATTCATGAGCGTTTTCTGTTTCAAACTCAAATACTCTGACCTCGGTACCATTATTAACCGCCTTATGCTGCGGAAGTTCATAGCCTTTACGCTTAATTTCGGAACGCGTGGTATTGGGTTTCATACCGTCGCTGACTAACGCTTTCCAGTCTTGTTCATTACCAAGAGGCTGTGCTACAGGTTGGCCTTGCTGCCATTTATGTTCTGCAAAATAATTAGCCACACTGCCGATAGCATCGACCGGATTCGTCAAAATGTCTCTTTGTCCGTCGTTGTCAAAGTCCACCGCGTAATGCCGATAGCTGGAGGAAATAAACTGACCGAAACCCATAGCACCGGCGTAGGAACCTTTTGCTTCGGCTACGTCCCAACCTTCTTCAGATGCTAACTGAAAGAATTCGCTAAGTTCGGAACGGAAGAAACTTGAACGGGGAGGGTAATGAAAGCCTAAAGTGTAGAGTGAATCCAGAACGGAATATTTCCCCATATAATTGCCATAAAAGGTTTCGACGCCAATGATTGCAACTATGATTTGAGCAGGTACGCCGTATTCAGCTTCTGCACGTTCCAGCGTTTCTTTATGTTTTTTCCAGAACTTAACGCCCGCTTCTAAGCGTTTTTCAGTTAAGAAAATTGGGTAGTATTGATACCAGGGCTTGGCTTCCCATGGACGCTGAATGGCTTCAAGAACCTCGTCGTTTTTCCGAGCTGTCGAGAGCCATTGGCGAACTTGCTCTTCGTCTAGTTTGTGCTGCTCAACTTGCTGTTGAATAAACTTTTCAATCTCAGGGCTTTGCTCCTGAGCATATGCAGGTAAGCTGCTTGTTGCGGTTAGCAACGCTAATCCTAATAAGGTGCGCATATAGTTTCCCTGTTTTTTTAGCCATTTTTCATAACTAAGCGATGATGGGTCGCAATGGACATGAGCATGCCGAAGCCGGCCATAAGTGTCACCATCGACGTGCCACCATAACTGATTAAAGGTAATGGTACCCCAACCACTGGCAATAGTCCTGAAACCATACCAATATTTACAAAGACATAAACAAAGAAGGTGAGTGTTAATGAACCGGCCAATAACTTACAAAAGATATCCTGGGTTTGCAGAGCAATAATTAGGCCTCGTAAAATAATGAAGCCATATAATGCAAGCAAAAGGATAACTCCGGTAAGGCCAAATTCCTCACTAAAAACAGAAAAAATAAAGTCGGTATGACGCTCCGGTAAAAACTCCAGTTGAGACTGAGTTCCCTGAAGCCAGCCTTTGCCATCAATGCCGCCTGAACCGATGGCAATTTTTGACTGAATAATGTGGTAGCCGGAACCGAGAGGATCACGTTCGGGGTTTAAAAAAGTGAGCACTCGTTGGCGCTGGTAGTCGTGCATAAGATAAAACCAGAGCACAGGGGTAAAAGCCGCAGTAGAAATAGCCGCGGCGGTAACTAACTTCCAGCTTAGTCCAGCCAAAAATATAACGAAAAGTCCAGCGCAGGCAACCAGCAGAGAAGTCCCTAAGTCGGGTTGTCGGGCAATGAGTAAGGTTGGAATAATCACCAGCACTAAAGCGCCAAACAATCGATAAATGGAGGGCGGAATAGGGTGTTGATTCATATACCAGGCCAGCATAAGGGGCATGGCGAGTTTCATTATTTCTGACGGCTGTATGGTTAAAGGGCCTATATCCAGCCACCGTTGAGCGCCTTTCCCCATTTCACCGAAAACAAGTACGGCCACTAGCAGCAGAACCCCGGCACCAAAGGCTGGCACCGCAAAGCGTGACAGGGCACGTGGTGGAATTTGTGCAACCACAAAAAGTACAACAAACGATAACCCAATACGTATCGACTGCCTTTCTACGACCTCCAGATCCTGCCCGGCAGCGCTGTAAATAACAAATAGACTAAGAACTGAGAGCAGGACCAAAGGAATCAGCAGTGGCCCATCAATATGCAGTTTTTTCAGTAGCGGACTTCTTTGGCGTTCTTCAGTTGTCAGCATTTGTTTCTTCCTGCTGTTTTTTGCCATTGTTAAATCGGGTGTGCCAGACGTCTAATATTTTTCTTGCTACCGGTGCGGCGACACTTCCGCCGCCCCCAAGAGAGTTTTCTATTGCTACCACAACAACAACTTCAGGATCCTCTGCCGGAGCGTAACCCACGTACATCGCATTATCGCGATAGCGCTCGGCGATATCTTCTGCATTATATTCCTCTTCCTGTCCGAGGCTTCTGACCTGAGCTGTTCCGGTTTTGCCTGCCGACGAGTAGGGCGCGTCTTTAAACGCCCTATGCGCTGTACCTTTGGGTGACATGTTGACGTTACGCATCCCTTTAGTGATAACTTCCCAGTTGCTGCTATCGGATAAGGTCAATTTTTCCCGGTGGGCGATTAAAGCTTCTTCAAATACACCGTCTTGTATTTTACCGCGAAGCAGCCTGGGAATAAGGTGCTCGCCTTTATTTGCAACCATGGCCGTTGCAACGGCTAGTTGCATAGGTGTTGCCGTCCAGTAACTCTGACCAATACCGACAGAAAGAGTTTCGCCCGCATACCAGGGCTGACCGAAACGCGCTCTTTTCCAACCACGAGATGGCATTAATGCAGAGACTTCTTCGTGAATATCGATGCCTGTTCTTTCGCCAAAACCAAACTCAGCCATAAAACTGGATATCTTATCGACGCCGAGCTTAAGGGCTAAATCGTAATAAAATGTATCACAGCTTTCAGTAATGGCTCTTTCTACATCGACCCAGCCGTGTCCCCAGGCCAGCCAGTCGCGGTAGCGTCGGTCCACGCCTTTTATTTCAAACCAGCCGGGGTCCCATATGCGAGTATCTTCGTCAATGGTGCCTTCTTCTAATCCGAGCAAACCGATTTGAGGTTTGATGGTTGATGCCGGAGGATAAGCCCCTTGAGTTACGCGGTTAAGCAACGGACTCTGAGTCGAATTCAACAACGATTGATACTGCTTAACCGAAATGCCATTGACGAACCAATTTGGATCGTAGCTGGGCGTGCTGACCATAGCCAGTATCCCACCGGTGGTGGCATCCATTAATATAATAGAGCCGCGTTGCTCACCTAGTAACTCCGCAGCTTTTCTCTGTAATTCAAGATCCAGCTCCAGAACGATGTCCTGACCCGGCTTAGGTGCTTCAATACTCAATGTTCTGACTGCACGCCCTCGGTTATTTACCTCAACACTCTGATAGCCGACTTCGCCATGGAGATCTTTCTCGTAGTATTTTTCTATACCGAGCTTTCCTATCGTCCTGCTGGCGGCGTAATTAGGTAGTTCGCCACTTTCACGCAGGCTCTCGACGTCTCTTGGGTTGATCTTGGCGACATAGCCAACTGCGTGTGTTAATAACTCTTTGTGAGGGTAGTTTCGTATCAAACGAGCTTCGATGCTTATGCCTGGGTACTTATGTTGATGCGCCGCAAAAACTGCCAGCTGTTTTTCATTCAATTCATCGAGCAAGGGCACATTATTAAAACGCCGCTGATTTTTTAGATTCCGGTAGAAGCGCTCAATAGTGCTGTCAGGAAAGTCGAGTAACTGCTGAAGTTGACTTAGGGTCTGCTCAAGATTATCGATTTCTTCCGGGGTAACATCCAGACTGTAAATTGGTGTGTTTTCTGCTAATAAAACACCGTTGCGGTCGTAAATTAAGCCACGATTCGGCGCCAGAGGGAGTAATTTGATCCGGTTATCGTTAGAGCGCGTCTGAAGCTCGTTATGTTCACTCACCTGTAGGTGATACATGTTTGACGCCAGAGCAATAAAAGCAGCTACAACAATCACCATAGCAACGAGTACACGTCGCCCAAAAACGGCCGCTTCGGAGTCATGATCACGTATGTGGGTGCGGTGACGCATTATTATTCTTATTCTCTATGGTACGGATGATTGTTATTCAGGCTCCATGCCCGGTAAAGACTTTCTGCGACAATTAACCTCACTACTGGATGGGGCAATGTTAATTTGGACAAAGACCATCGCTGCTCTGCTGCTGCCAGGCATTCATCAGAAAGCCCTTCGGGCCCACCAATTAACAGAGTGACATCTCTACCGTCCATTTGCCACTTTTCTAATTGCTGAGCAAGTTTGGGGGTGTCCCAAGCCTGACCTTTGACTTCTAAAGTGACAATTCGGTTCCCTTTGGGTATTGCTTGCAGCAGCGATTTGCCTTCTTGTTGCATAACGCGGTTTAAGTCTGCTTTGCGTGTTCGCTTTTGAGCCGCTATTTCATGCAGCGCTAGCTTACAATCCGCCGGGAACCGTTTTTTATATTCGTTGAAGCCTTCAGTAACCCACGTGGGCATTTTGGTGCCAACGGCGAGTAATTGAATTTGCACTGACTAGCCCCAGAGTTTTTCTAATTGATAGAAGTCGCGAATACTGTCTTGCATAACATGTATAACAACATCACCAAGGTCAACTAAAACCCACTCCGACTGTTCTCCACCTTCTACGCCAATAGGCGGCGTGCCAGCATGCTTTGCTTCTGTCGCTACATGTTCAGCAATGCTTCTTACATGCGTTTTCGAGCTGCCAGAGCAAATGATCATGTAGTCAACAACGTCGGTTTTATCATGAACATCTAAAATTTGAACGTCACGACCTTTAAGATCATCGATTTTATCAATGACAAATTCACGCAATTCTTCTGCCTGCAAAAGATTTTCTCCGATTTAAGGATTAAAACCCGAAGTTTAACAGAAATTAGGAAAAGTGTTCAGTTACAAATACAGCTGATGTTGTCTTATATAGTTATAAACATTGGAAGGTAGTGGCAGGTTTTTTTCACGCTGCTGAAGTTGTTTCCGCAGTTCAGTGGCGGAAACATCGACCATTGGAGTTTCTGCAATATAAAGCAGCCCCTGGCTTTGTGTATTCAAGGCGTTTTTATTGCGGGTCAGATGGACTGAAATAAACTCTTTGAGCTCGTCGTTTTTAGGGTTAAAAGGAGATCCTGCTCTTGGCATAACAACAAGGTGAGCACACTCAATAAGCTGGCGCCAATGATGCCAGCGGTGAAGACTCATTAATGAATCCATCCCCATTACAAAGAGTAGGGTGTCATCAGGGAACTGAGTTTTAAATTCACTTAATGTATTGGCAGTAAAGGACGGTCTGTCCTGTCTTAATTCCCAGTCCTCGACAGTGAAAGCCTTGTGGTATTGAGACGCAAGATTAACCATGTCTAACCGCTGCTCAGGACTGGCATCCGGTTGTGGACGATGCGGCGGCACCGCGCTTGGCATTAATGCTAAAGTTGAAATACCGAGCTCTTTCACCAGAGCGGCTGCCGTTTGCAGGTGCCCGTTATGAATAGGATCGAAGGTGCCGCCAAAAATTGCGCGTATCATAGCTGAATAAATTTTTCGTTCGGTTCAATGCCGTGGTTAAATACCGAAAGTCCGTCATTAATGGCGTTGGCATTATTGCAGCAAAGTAAACTGAGTAGATGTGTTGTCAATGTAAGAGGAGATTCGCCGCTATCGAGCTTAAGCGCCGCTTCTATTCTCTCAATGAGTTGCTGTGCACTCAATAGAGTTTGCTGGCTCAATTGATTTGCGCGCTGGTGATACCCCGGTTGCTGATTAGGCCAAATCATAAATTGACGGAAAAGCGCGTTTGTATCGGTTTGTGTCTGCTTAGCTTTTTGCAACGCTGTTAGCAATTGTACTTCGCGCTGCAAAATCCAGATAAGCCTGTGAAAGTCATTTTCTTCGTCCAGTAAGCGCTCGAGGCGATGCAACGCACCTTCGAAATCTTGCTGCTGAATACTTTCCTGCAGCGCAAACACACTAAAGCGGCTGACATCATCAATGGAGCTTTTCAGAAAGTCTTCCGTAATGACACCATCGTTGCTCAGCAATTGCCATTTACTGAGTTCCTGATCCAGAGCAAGTAAATTTCCTTCAAACCAGTCTGATAACTTTTCCGGGACACCCGCGGCGAGAGTGAGTTGATAACGCTGAGCACGCTGGTGAATAAAGGCGGGCAACTGTGACTTATCCGGGCTTTGGGTGCGAACCAGCGGACCGCGTTCTGCCAGTGCTTTAAACCAGCGACTGTTTTGGGTCTCTTTTTTTAACCGGTCGCCAATAACAACCAGAATTTCGCTGTCGGCCTGATTCTTTGCGTATTCGGTCAATGCGGCAGAACCGTCCCGACCGGGTTTGTTTTCGGGCAATTCCAGCTCAACCAGCCGCATATTGCCAAACAGGCTCATTGACTGCTCACCTGCAGACAGTTGCTGCCAGTCGAAGTCTTTACTTTGTAACCAATGCACCCGCTCGAGGTCATCACTGGCTAAGCTTTTTCGAATACTAGCCAGCGCGTCGTTCCTGAGTAAAAGGTCATCACCAAACACTAGCAGGACAGGGGGGATCCCATTCTGTTGCAGGAAGTGTTCGAGCTTTTCAGGGTAGATAGTTTGCATTGGCTAGGAATTCGATTCCGACATTTCGGATATGATTTGTTGCAAAATAAGGCGTGACGCTTCGGCTCTCATTTCATCGACCAGCATTTCCCGTTCGCGGGTTTTAGCCAATACAAAGTTAGGGTCGTCCTGATAGTCCCGCGCGACTTCAACCGTTCGCTCAAGTAGCAGTTTTTCGTTGTTGAACAACTGATAATTGACCTGATACAAAAGCTCGTATTCTGCAACCTGGCCACTTTCAAACAACGACAATGTTCTTCGCTCTAACTTATCTGAAAGAAGCCGAACAACAACAGGCTGTTCCGCTTTAGATACCTGGATCCCCGAATGAATAAAGCGCTGCTCCATATGCTCACTTAATTCTTTTGAAACATGGCTTTGCAGAGAAACCGCCTGCAACGTTTCCGGTAGCTGGTAGTTTCCACGCAGCTGAAAGCCACACCCGTTAAGAGTGGCTATCAGCAGCAGGGTGAGTACAAGGTTTAAGGTAACGCGCATAGGTTATCCAACAACAATATTGAGAATTTTTCCGGGCACGTAGATTTTCTTACGAACGTCTTTGCCCTCAGTATGCTTTTGTACAGCTTCTTCATCAAAAGCAATTTGCTCAACTTGTTCCGCGGAAGCGTCGGCCGGTACGGTTAATTTGGCTCGAACCTTGCCATTAATTTGCACCACAATCAGTTTTTCGTCTTCAACCAACGCACTTTCGTCAACGGCCGGCCAGTCAGCGAAAGACAGCGGCTCCTGATGCCCCAGCTCCTGCCATAATTGCTCACAGATATGCGGTGTGATAGGCGCAAGCATACGAACCATCGCATCGATAGACTCAGCTAATACCTGACGGTCCGCTTCGCTTTCCAATGGCGCTTTTTGTAAGTGGTTGAGCAGCTCCATAATGGCTGCTATTGCTGTATTAAAGTGCTGGCGGCGTCCCATGTCATCGCTGACTTTAGCGATGGTTTTATGCAACTCGCGACGCAGCTGCTTTTGGTTTGCATTTAAGCTTTGACCTGAACAAGCGCCGCCGGCGTTATTTAAGTCGTAAGTCAGTTTCCATAGACGGCGTAAAAAGCGTTGCGCACCTTCAACACCAGAATCTGACCACTCCAGCGTCATTTCCGGTGGTGCGGCAAACATCATAAATAACCGTACGGTATCCGCGCCATAGCGTTCAACCATGGTTTGCGGGTCAATACCGTTATTTTTAGACTTTGACATTTTGCTCATGCCGCCGATATTAACCGGCTGGCCGTCTTGCTTATGTTTAGCGCCGGCAATGGCACCCTTGTCGTCGCGCTCAATATCGACCTCAAGAGGCGATACCCATTGCTTACCGCCTTTTTCATCTTCGCGGTAATAGCTGTCTGCCAGCACCATGCCCTGACACAGCAGGCGTTTGAATGGCTCGTCAGATTCCACTAAGCCAGTATCGCGCAGTAACTTATGGAAGAAACGGGCATACAGCAAATGCAAAATGGCGTGTTCAATACCACCAATATACTGATCAACCGGTAACCAATAGTTAGCTTTTTCCGGATCCAGCATGGCATCATCAGTTTGTGCGCTGCAGTAACGGGCGTAGTACCACGACGACTCCATAAAGGTGTCGAAGGTATCGGTTTCGTGTTCTGCTGGCTGGCCGTTATATTCGGTTTTACGCCATTCGGGGTCAGATTTTATCGGTGAATTGACTCCGTCCATCACCACGTCTTCGGGCAGTTTAACCGGTAGCTGCTCTTCAGGTACCGGCACAGACTCACCATTTTCCAGATTCAGCATTGGAATTGGAGTTCCCCAGTAACGCTGACGAGATACCCCCCAGTCGCGCAAACGGTAGTTTACTTTACGCTCACCAATGCCTTTCTCTTTTAGTTCGGTTGCAATAGCATCAAAGGCTTGTGCCGAGCTCATGTCGTTATATGGCCCCGAGTTAATAACGGTGCCTTTTTCAGTAATGGCTGCTTTTTCAATGTCACTATCGCCACTAAGAGGTTCAATTACCGGACGAATTTCCAACTGGTATTTCGTTGCAAATTCCCAGTCGCGCTGGTCATGTGCAGGCACGGCCATAACGGCACCGGAACCGTAATCCATTAAAACAAAGTTAGCGACCCACACCGGAATTTCTTCGCCGGTCATTGGGTGAACGGCTTTAATACCGGTGTCCATACCCAGCTTTTCCATTGTGGCAATATCAGCTTCTGCAACTTTGCTGTTTTTACACTCTTCAATGAATTTAGCCAGTTCAGGATTCGTTTTAGCTGCTTCCGTAGCTAAAGGATGCTGTGCTGCAACGCCCATGTAGGTAACACCATAAAGTGTATCCGGACGGGTGGTATAAACGCGTAAAGTCTGTTCAGAGGAGGCGACTTTAAAATCGATTTCGACACCCTCTGAGCGGCCGATCCAGTTACGTTGCATAGCTTTGACTTGCTCTGGCCAGCCATCAAGCTGATCCAAGTCATCTAGCAGCTCTTCAGCGTAATCGGTTATTTTAATAAACCACTGAGGAATTTCTTTTTGCTCGACTTTAGCGCCTGAACGCCAGCCTCGGCCGTCAATGACTTGCTCATTGGCCAGCACCGTCTGGTCTACCGGGTCCCAGTTGACCGTCGCATTCTTCTTATACACCAGGCCTTTTTCATAAAGCTTAGTGAAGAACCATTGTTCCCAGCGATAATAATCCGGCGAGCAAGTCGCGAGCTCACGGTTCCAGTCGTAGCCAAAACCTAAGCTTTTTAACTGCTCGCGCATGTAATCGATATTTTGATAAGTCCATTTCGCCGGTGCCGTTTTATTTTGTATAGCGGCATTTTCAGCAGGTAGCCCAAAGGCATCCCAGCCCATAGGTTGCATAACATTCTTTCCGAGCATACGCTGATGACGGCTAATGACATCACCTAAAGTATAATTACGAACATGCCCCATGTGCAGCTTTCCGCTAGGGTAGGGGAACATGGACAGGCAGTAGAACTTGTCTTTGCCCGGCTGCTCCTTTGCCGTAAATACGTCTTGTTCCTGCCAGCGTTTTTGCATGGCAGATTCGATTTTGCTCGGATTGTATTGTTCTTGCATAATTCCTGCTGATTCCGTTTGAATTTAAATATCGGTTTAGCTAATTGCGTACCACATAAGAAGTACAACGACTATGCCGGCCAGACCAAAAAAACCGTTTTCAAAAACAGCGCGTTGTTTGACTTCGGCAGGCTCTGACTTATCAATGGCGAACAACATGAGCCAGGAAGTGAGTCCCAGACCACCTGCAGCAATAAGCACAGCAAAAAGAATAGCGTCAAATATATTTTCCATAATGAGATCCCTGTGAAAAAATGGAAAAGAACAGCAACAGAATAGTTCTGCTAAGCCTTTATAGTGTACTGATTTTCGCGCCCGATGACTATGTCTGAGCGTGTTTCTTAGTACGTTTTGTAGCGATTACAGGTAACAAGCCAAACAGAGCCAGAATTATAGCTCCCCAGTTACCAATTTTATTAAATAACGTTGAACCACTAACCGGATAAACATCGGCAGATAATGCTGTTGCGGTAAACTGCGGAGCCAGCTCTATATATTGGCCATGTTCGTCAACGGCAGCTGTGACACCATTATTCGTTGCCCGCAATAAGGGTTTGCCAAGCTCCATTGCACGCATCCGCGCTATTTGCATGTGTTGCCAGGGGCCGTGTGAATCACCAAACCAAGTGTCATTGCTAATGGTCACCAGATAGTCGGTATCGTCGTAGGTATTGCTACGAACTTGCCCTGCAAAAGCTATTTCATAGCATATTGCCATGGCCAGGTTACTACCGTTAGCTTTAAGGTTAGGTTGTTGGTATCCCCCGCGGCTAAATGACGACATTGGGAGGTTAAATAACGGAGCCAGCGGGCGTAAAAGGTCTTCAAAGGGAACAAATTCCCCTATGGGCAGCAGTTGATGTTTTTGGTAGCGGTTAGCATTGCCGTAACTGTAGCTTTCTTCGTCCAGCACTATAACCGAGTTGTAAAAATCGTCGTTTAATCTGTCGTAGTCAATAATACCGGTAATTAAGGCTGAGCCGTTCATGCTCGCAGACTGTTCTACTGTATTGAGGACATCACTCGCGTAGGGCTCAAGTGCCGTTATAGCGGATTCAGGCCAAATAACCAGATCGTGGTTAAACTTGGGACGGGTTAAATCAAGGTAGCGCAGAATATTCGGCCATTGCTGTTCAGCCTGCCATTTTAATGACTGTTGGATGTTGCCCTGTACCAGCAATACCGACATAGATTCTGTTTTTCTCTCTGTGGGTTGTATTTTAGGAAATACGACAGCGCAAGTGAGAAAAACAAGTGGAATTAAAAGCGACGCCGGCTTTTTGAATCTTAGCGCCAGAACCAAAGTAATGGCAGTAAACCAAAGAGCCACCGTAATACCGGTTTCACCAATAACCGGAGCCAACCCACCGAAAATACCATCAGTTTGGCTGTAGCCGAGACTTAGCCAGGGGAAGCCCGTGAATAGCCAGCCTCTGAGTAGCTCAGCAATAAGCCAAAAGAAAGGCAGGCTGAAGCGCCAGGCAAATTTACGATGAGAGAGCTTCTGCCAACACCAAAATGCAATTGCAGGAAACAGTGCTAAATAAGCAAAGAGTAGTACTAATAGAAGCAGCGTAACCGGAACCGGAACACCACCATACTGATCGATGCTAACGTAAATCCAGCTTAAACCGGCACCGAACCAGCCCATGCCAAAGACAAAGCCAGCCCTGAATGCCCGTTTAGGGGCGAGGGGCCATATCAGTCTTACCACTATAGGCAGAATGATAAACGGCAGCCAATGCCAGTGAAAAGGTGAATAAGACAGCGTCAGGAGAGCGCCGCAAATCACTAACAGTAAAGAGCGTGTAACGCTTCCTGAGGGTGTTATCATTACTGTGCAGACTCCGGCGAGGTATCGGTATCAGAGTCCAGACTGACTTGCAGTTGTTGAATACGTCTTTTATCTGCGTTAGTGACCCGGAAAGTCATGTTACCGAGTTTAACTTCTTCACCTGCCTGTGGTAAATGGCCAAAGCCGTGCGCAACAAGGCCACCAACAGTGTCGTGTTCTTCATCACTGAAGTTGGTGTCAAAGTATTGGTTAAAGTCTTCAATGGTAGTTAAAGCTTTTATTGAATAGCGGCTTGGGCTAAGGCGACGAATATTGTTTTTCTCATCGTTACCATGAGCATCGGTTTCGTCTTCAATTTCGCCAACTATTTCTTCCAGAATATCTTCAATAGTTACCAGGCCAGATACGCCGCCATACTCATCGACAACAATAGCCATATGGTAACGGTTGGAACGAAACTCTTTTAGTAACACATCAACGCGTTTACTCTCCGGAACGATAACCGCGGGGCGCATGACTTTGTCCAGCGAAAAGGCTTCGTCGGTCATGTTAAAGCCGTAGCTGAGCAAGTCTTTTGCTAACAGAATGCCTTCAACGTGATCTTTGTTGTCAGTAACAACCGGGTAACGACTGTGTTGAGAATCGATAACGATAGGCAGGAATTCGTCTACACCTTGATGGATATCAATGGTGACCATTTGTGAGCGTGGAATCATAATGTCGCGGACTTTAAGCTCAGCGACATCGAGAACGCCCTCAATCATCTCTCTGGTATCGTTGTCTATCAGGTCGCGGTCTTCGGCGTCCTGAATCAAATCGACGAGTTCTTCTCTGCTTTTCGGCTCACCAGCGAATACTTGCAGCAGTCTCGCTGCCCAGGATTTTCCCGATGAGCCGTTGGCTGAGTGGGGGTTGTCGTCGCTCATTGAGTGTTAAGCTCCATGTTGTCTGCGGTTTGATACGGGTCTGATATTCCCAGACTCGCTAAGATGTTACGTTCAATTTGTTCCATTTCTTCGGCTTCGTCGTCTTCAATATGATCGTAACCTAATAGGTGGAGAGTACCGTGTATCACCATATGCGTCCAGTGGTCGATGGCTGACTTTTGTTGCTCTTCAGCTTCACGTTCAACGACGCTCTGACAGATAACCAAATCACCTAACAAAGTGACGGGTAATTCGACCGGGCTATTGAAGGGGAAAGACAAAACATTGGTGGCGTAATCTTTATTACGGAACTCATTATTCAACTGCTGAGCTTCTTCTAATGCAGCAATGCGCACCGTTAGCTCAACCGCTTTATCATTTTCTTGCAGATAATCCAGAGTGGCTGCGACCCAACTGTGGACAGCGTTTTCCTCTGGAGCTTTGGTAATACCGTCAGCCAGTTGATAGTCTAGTGTTAAATCAGCCATTAGCTTTTATCGAATTCCTCGTAGGCTTGAACGATGCGCTGCACTACGGGGTGACGCACGACATCGCCAGCTTGAAAGAAGGTAAAGCTAATGTCTGTTACTTTATTTAGTACCTCAATGGCGTGCCTTAACCCTGAGCGTTGACCGCGGGGTAAATCCACCTGAGTGATGTCGCCGGTAATGACCGCTCGTGAATTAAAACCAATACGGGTCAGAAACATCTTCATTTGTTCACAAGTGGTATTCTGGCTTTCATCTAAAATAATGAAGGCATCATTCAGCGTTCGACCACGCATGTATGCTAACGGAGCCACCTCAATGACGTTACGCTCAATCAGCTTTTCAACTTTTTCAAAGCCGAGCATTTCAAATAAAGCGTCATAAAGAGGGCGCAAGTAAGGGTCTACTTTCTGAGCTAAGTCTCCCGGTAAGAAACCCAGCTTTTCACCCGCCTCTACCGCCGGACGAGTTAAGAGAATACGGCGCACTTCCTGACGTTCCAAAGCATCTACTGCACAAGCTACTGCCAGATAAGTTTTTCCGGTACCGGCAGGTCCAATACCAAAATTAACGTCATGAGCCAGAATGGCACGAACATAACCCGCCTGATTATGATTGCGAGGCTTAATTAAGCCGCGTTTGGTTTTAATGTGAGTCATTTTTTCAGCGGCAGGGTCGCCTTGATCGTCGCTTTGCTCAAGAACTTTGGCCTGCTGAATGGCCAGGTGAACTTGTTCGGGTTCAACCTGGCCTTCTTTGCCTTTTACGGTTGCCGTCTCAATGTAGAGATCGAGTAATAATTTGTGCACGGCTGCAACGCTGGCTGCGTGACCTATCAACTGAAACTGATGACCGCGGTGTGTTATTTCTACGCCGAGGCGACGCTCTATATGCTTCAGATTCTCGTCTAAAGGGCCGCAGAGATTGGAAAGCCGACGTGAATCCGTCGGCTCTAGCTCAAAATCAAGTGTCTGTGTTTGTGGACTCAATCGTTTCCTCTTTACTTAACTGGCTTGTCGAGGCATTCGAACAACGCCTAATTCATCAGGCTCGCTCGATTTTCCTCTTTGCAAAATAATTTCTGGTGCCGTATCTACACGAAGCCCCATATCGGCTTCTTCCCGAATTAACTCACCGCGTAGCGAGTTAGGAAGAACTTCGGTAATACGTACATCAACGAACTGTCCAATCATATGGGGTTGACCAACAAAATTTACAACCCGATTGTTTTCAGTGCGTCCGGTAAGCTCCATCGGGTTCTTTTTCGATGGTCCGGTAACCAATATGCGTTGCTCCGTCTCCAGCATACGACGAGCGTGCGCCATAGACTGTTGGTTCAAACGTTGCTGTAATAGCTGCAGCCGCTTTTTCTTGGTTTCTTCACTAATGTCGTCAGGTAAATCAGCCGCTGGCGTTCCCGGGCGAGCACTATAAATAAAGCTGAAGCTCATGTCGAAGTCAATGCTCTGGATAAGATCCATGGTTGCTTCAAAATCGGCATCGCTTTCGCCGGGGAAACCGATGATAAAATCTGATGACATGGCGATATCAGGGCGCGCTTTTTTCAAGGCGCGAATTTTCGATTTGTATTCCAACGCCGTGTGACCACGCTTCATCATGGTCAATATACGGTCTGAACCACTTTGTACTGGTAAGTGTAAATGGCTGACCAGCTCCGGAATGGTTTTATAGGCTTCGGTAATGTCGTCTGTAAATTCAACCGGATGCGATGTGGTATAGCGAATCCGATCAATACCATCAATTGCCGCAACCAGGTGCAGCAATTCAGCAAAGCGGCACACTTCGCCGTCGTAATGCTCACCGCGATAGGCGTTAACGTTTTGTCCTAACAGGTTTACTTCACGGACGCCTTGTTCCGCTAGTTGTGCAATTTCATAAATGACATCATCAACCGGGCGACTGACTTCTTCACCACGAGTGTAAGGCACAACACAGAATGAGCAATATTTGCTGCAGCCTTCCATAATAGAGACAAAAGCACTGGCACCGTCTGCTTTAGGCTCGGCTAGACGGTCAAACTTTTCAATTTCAGGAAAAGAGACGTCAACCA
This sequence comes from Idiomarina sp. UBA3176, assembly GCF_002364295.1. NCBI lineage: Bacteria > Pseudomonadati > Pseudomonadota > Gammaproteobacteria > Alteromonadales > Idiomarinaceae > Idiomarina > Idiomarina sp. UBA3176. Next base: position 37,895 of record NZ_DEXU01000005.1, on the reverse strand, counting down.
TAGGCGCATGAGTCTCGCTGACCTGATTAACCATTTCCGGTAAGCGGTGCAAGGTTTGAGGGCCAAAGATAATATCGACAAAAGGCGCGCGGGCGCGTATTTCATTGCCTTCCTGAGAAGCAACGCAGCCACCAACACCAATCAATAAATTCGGATTGTTCTTTTTCAGGTTTTTCCAGCGACCTAACTGGTGAAAAACCTTTTCCTGCGCTTTTTCGCGGATGGAACAGGTGTTCAAAAGAATGAGATCGGCATCTTCGGCTTCTTCGGCAACATCGTAGCCGTGGGTTGAGTGGAGCAATTCCGCCATTTTGGTGGAATCGTACTCGTTCATCTGGCAACCCCAGGTTTTGATATATAACTTCTTACTCATGACCACTCGATGGTTGATGGATTTCGTATAAGGCGCTTATTTTATCGCGTATTGGAGCAGATTGCCAAGTTTGAAATGATTAACTTTTGCGCCGTGTTCGTATGGCAAAATAGCCTGCAACAACAATGATTAACGCGCCCCACAGCATGTGCCAGGCAAGTTCCTCTCCAAATAACCAGTAGCCGAGTAAAGCGGCGAACAAAACTGAGCTGTAAGTAAACACTCCAACCTTTGCCGGTGGGGCGATGGAAAAAGCTTTGGTCATAGCCAATTGCCCATAAACTGCCAGCAAGCCCATAACAACAACTCCAAGCCAGTGCTGAGTTGGAATAGGTTGCCACAACCACAGCAGCGGAAGCCCTGAAGCAATGGTGGCCAGAGTAGAAAAATAAAATACAATTTTACTTGTCGATTCGGTGTCTGACATGCGGCGAATGACGGTTTTGGTGAAGGCTGCGAATGCGGCGGCTAAAAAGGCTAACCCGATGACAGGTGAAAGCTCGCTGTTCATAGGGTCGAGAAAAATAAAGACACCAATAAAACCCAGCCCAATAGCCAGCCAGGTTTGTTTAGCCACATAGTCGTGTAGCCAAAGCCAGCCAATAACTGGAATTAAAAAGGGGGACAGCAACAGAACCAGAGTAGCCTGCGCCAGCGGAATTGTCGCAATAGCGTAGAAAAACAAGTACATAGCGGCAATGCCCGCAGCACCACGAATAAGGTGCAGTTTCAGGCGTTCTGTTTTTAAGTTGCCAAGACCTTTTCGCCATAACCAGGGAAGAAGAACGAGAAAGGCCATCAGGTTACGAAAAAAGACCAATTGCTCGAAAGGTTGATCCTGACTGATGTATTTAACCAGCGCACTGACGCCTGCAAAACTGGCTTCGGCACTTAAAATAAGCAAAGAAGCAATAATGACCGCTTTTTGTGAACTTTCCCTGGTCTGCATAAAAAACACTCTGAACATCGTCTTATTGACTATGATAACGGAAATTCACCACGAGATGTGTTATTTATAAGGGTTAGCGGGAATGTGAGGAGAGAGCGCGCGGTACATGAAACAGCTATCAGTATTAATAAATGGCGGCGGAATGGTTGGTGCGTCGGCAGCGCTGGCATTAGCGCAGCACGGTGCAAATGTGACCTTACTTGAACCTTTTCCTCCGGGAAAAGACAGCGGTACAGACCCTGATTGGGATTTACGCATATCGTCTGTGAATAACAGCAATTGGGAATGGTTGCTAGAGTTAGGCATTGGCGTTTGTGTGCGTCAGCAGCGGGTTTTCGATTATCAGAAACTGAGCGTAACATCGCAAAGTGGCCATAACCTGAGCTTTCAGGCGAATGAAGCGGGCTTATCCAAACTTGGCGTTATGGTCGAAAATAATGCTTTGCAGCTTGCGCTATGGACAAAACTGCGCTCTCTTAAGAACGTTGATTTACGAGAAGGCGAAACGCTCGATAAACTCAATGCCGGGACAAAAACAGTGGTTTTAAGTCAGGGCGATACGCTCAGTTATGATCTGTTGTTGGGCTGTGACGGAGCCAATTCTATAGTGGCGCAGCTTGCTGGTTTTCATTATCGGGGCTGGGACTACGAGCAACGTTGCTTATTAGCTAATGTCAGTCTGGAAAAGCCGATAGAACCTGAAACCTGGGAAGTTTTTCGCCCGCAGGGGCCTTATGCTCTACTGCCATTGACCGAGCAACAAGCTTGCCTTATAGACTACGGCTTACGTGACAACATCAACTCCCTGCAGAGAGACAAGGCGGGTCTTGAAGACTATTTGCGAGAGACCTTTTCTCCCCATATCGGTAATTTCCGGGTACTTAAAAGCGCTAGTTTTGCGCTGCAGAGAAAACATGCTGCACACTACGTTAAAGAAGGCTCTATTGTTTTATTAGGCGATGCTGCTCACAGTATTCACCCTATGGCCGGGCAGGGCGTTAATCTGGGGTTTGCCGATGTTCGCTGTCTGGTTGAGGTACTACAGGAAAATACTCCAAGCGTAGCTTTGGATAAATACGAAAAGACCCGGCAAGGCGAAAATGCGAAAATGATGAGAATGATGGATGCCATACAGTTTGGTTGGCGCAGTCGTAATCCAGTTATGCAGTTTGCAACCGCAGCATCCTTGAAAGTAGCTGCTTTTCCGTGGGTTAAGCGTTGCTTGTTAAAGCAGGCTGTGGGCGAATAACAGGCACAAAAAAACCACCTTAAGGTGGCCTTTCTGTTTTTCCACTTTTACTTGAGCAAGATTATACTCGAATAAAGTGGTGCGGAGGGGGGGACTTGAACCCCCACGTCCTTACGGACACTAGCACCTGAAGCTAGCGCGTCTACCAATTCCGCCACCACCGCAACAGTAGTTAGTATGGCTGGGGCACCAGGGATCGAACCTGGGAATCGCGGGATCAAAACCCGCTGCCTTACCGCTTGGCTATGCCCCATCCTACTAAGATGGCAATCACTTTTGGAAACAACTAATGGCTGGGGCACCAGGGATCGAACCTGGGAATCGCGGGATCAAAACCCGCTGCCTTACCGCTTGGCTATGCCCCAATTTTAGCTGGCTCTGAGAGTTGGTGCGGACGGAGAGACTTGAACTCTCACGCCGTGAGGCACTGGAACCTAAATCCAGCGTGTCTACCAATTCCACCACGTCCGCATCATTATCAGTTAAAGGTTGGTGGCTACGGCGAGATTCGAACTTGCGACCCCAGCATTATGAGTGCTGTGCTCTAACCAGCTGAGCTACGTAGCCATACCTTTTTACTTACCGCTCTCTGTGAGTGCGGCGCGTATTATGCAAATCGCTCCGCAGCCCGTCAACCTATTTTTGAGAAAAAACGATATTAACGGGCGCGTTTGAGCAAAAAAGCAGTTATTTGCTTAAAAAGGCAGCAAATCACCAGGGCAGGCTTTCTCCGTTGCTATGAAAAAACTGTCCGGTGGTATCTAAATTCAATTCTTCAATGCGTTGCATTAAACGTTCAGCTGCGGTTTCCGGTGGAATATCTCCGGCGTGGTTAACCATCTCGGTTTGTACAAAGCCCGGATGCAGCAGAACAACGGAAATACCTTTATCTTTTAGGTCCAGCGCCAGAGATTTGCCCGCTGCATTTAATGCGGCTTTTGACATTCGGTAACCATAACGACTACCGGAACCATTATCGCCAATGGAACCCATACGACTGGTAATCAATGCCACCTTGCTGCCGCCCGTCAAGTTTTTAAGCAGAGCTTCAGTGACTCGTAGCGGGGCTAACGCATTGACCTCAAATTGAGCACGGATATTGCCGGCGTCTAGTTCACCCAGTTCGTCTTTATGAAGCAGTCCAGCGTTATTAATTAAAACATCAATTTTTTTATCACCGATGCTTTCCGTAAGACGAAGAAGATCTGACGCTTTTGTAACATCAATGCCTTCAATAATATCGACATCTAACTCAGTCAGTTGCTTTGAGTTGTTACGGCAAACCGCAATAACTTTATAGCCTTTGTCAGCGTACTGGCGCGCAAACTCGTAGCCAATGCCGCGGTTTGCACCGGTAATTAAAACTTGTTGTTGACTCATTTTGTACTCCAAATACCAGAGGCGCTATTCGCTAACGCCACCTTCAGTTAATTTTTTCGGGTCCAGCAAGTGCTCCAGCCGGTCACGACCTAAGTCGGTCATCTCATCAGCAACATCGATAATGGCTCTGCCATCTTTATAAGCTACTTTGGCAATTTCAGCGGCCTTATTGTAGCCAATGACCGGATTAAGAGCCGTTACCAGAATAGGGTTTTTCGCTAAAGCTTGTTGCAGTCGCTCTTCATTAACCTCGAAGTCGGCAATAGCTTTGCTTGCCAGAGCTTCACAACTGTTACTGAGTATATTAATGGACTGTAGTAAGTTGTAGCCAATAACCGGCAGCATAACGTTTAGCTGGAAGTTGCCTTGCTGAGCTGCGGTTGTAATTGTGGTGTGATTACCATTTACCTGAGCGGCAACCATAGCTACAGCTTCCGGAATAACCGGGTTCACTTTACCCGGCATAATACTGCTTCCGGGTTGTAATGCGGTTAGCTGAATTTCGCCTAAGCCCGCCAGTGGTCCACTGTTCATCCAGCGTAAGTCGTTACTGACTTTGAGTAAGGTAGTCGCCAGCGTATTCAGTTGTGCCGAGAGTTGTAAATTGATTTCCTGTCCGGCAATACCCGTAAAAGGGTTCGCGGAGTGTTTAAAGTCACTGCCGCTAAGCTGAGTCAACTGTTCGGCAAACTCAGCTGCGAATTCTTTAGGGGCATTTATTCCGGTACCTATTGCTGTACCGCCCTGAGGAAGAACTCGGCTGCGCTGCAATAACTGTGGAAGTTGTTCAGCGGTAATGTCCAACTGACCCGCCCAGGCTTCAAGTTCTTGCGCCATGGTCATTGGCATGGCATCCATTAAATGGGTTCTGCCGGTTTTTACCACATTGCGTAGCTCAATGGCTTTCTTGCGAATGGTGTCAATAAGACCTTTTAAAGCCGGTTCTAACTGTTTTTCTACAGCCAGCACACTCGCTACCTGAATGGCGGTAGGTATAACATCGTTGCTTGACTGGCTTTGGTTTACATGGTCATTGGGGTGAATTTCAACACCGTTTTGTTTAGCTAAATTGGCAATAACCTCGTTCACATTCATATTGGAACTGGTGCCTGAACCGGTTTGAAATACATCGATAGGGAAGTGCTCTAAGTGTTGACCGTTAATGATTTCTTTAGCCGCTTTAATAATGGCGCCAGCCTGTTCCTTTTCTAACTGACCGATTTTAGCGTTTGCTCCGGCCGCACTCGCTTTAACCATTGCGATGGCTTGTATTAACTGAGTGGGTAAGGTTAACCCGCTGATGGAAAAGTTATCAACGGCGCGTTGAGTTTGTGCAGCATAAAGTGCTTTTGAGAGGACTTTGACCTCGCCCATACTGTCTTTCTCTGTGCGATAATCCTGACTCATGAATATCCCTCCTGTCATAAGCTTAAGAGTAAAAGCTTCGTATCGAAATTAGTATGTCGCCACTGAGTATTTCAAATACCAATAATGAACCATAGTGGATCATTAATACGTACTCCAATCATAGCGCAATTTCGTTTTTTCGGTTACGGTTGACTGATGTGCGCCCAATGGTGATTTTGTGGAGGATCCTGTGTGAAGCGATTTTTTGTTGGTGTTTTTTTCATGGCATCTGTGGTTCAAAACGTAGTTGCAGATACCGTAACGGTTGAGGTTGTGGCCGCAGATGGTCAGCCGTTGGCAAATGCTGCACTATTAATTGAGAGGGAAAAGCCGTCTGTCAAAGTGCCTGGGCAGTCGGCGGTAGTTGATCAGGTGGACAAGCAGTTTACGCCCACGGTTAGCGCAGTAGAGCCTGGCACTGACGTTGTTTTTCCTAACAGTGATAACATTCGACACCATGTTTACTCTTTTTCTGAGGCTAAGAATTTTGAGTTAAAACTTTATTCCGATAAAGAAAAGCCAAGTGTTAATTTTGATAAAGCTGGCATAGTGACTCTCGGGTGCAATATTCACGACCAGATGGTTGCCTATGTGTTGGTAAGTGACGAATATGATGTTGCTGTAACGAATGAACAAGGTATTGCGGAGCTTAATCTGGAAGAAAGAGAACCGCCCGCTGAAATCAAGGTTTGGCATTATTGGATGGGGGACGAATTGTCTAAAGCACAGAGCGTGCAATTAGCCTCAGATTCAGGGAAGCTAACCGCGCAGGTGCAAGTATCACCGCCGGTGCAGAAAGATAAAGAGCCGTCGCGGCTGGAACAGCGCTTTAATCGTAGAGGGAATTGATGATAACACGGTTCAGAACCCGTTTAGTTCTCATCCTTGCAGGGCTTGTAGCTGGCGCTTTGTTGGTTGCGTTAGCTGCAGTTTGGGTCGCTACAGAGAATCAGTTAGGCCGCTCCATTGAACGTGAGCTTAGTGTTAGTGAAAGAGTCTTCCGGGAGCTTCTGGATAGCCGTAGCGCTCAGTTGTTGCAAGCGGCAGAAGTTCTTACCGACGATTTTGGGTTTAAACGCGCGGTGGCTTCAAAAGATCGGGAAACCATAGTGTCAGCTTTGGTCAATTACGGTGAGCGTATTGAAGCTGAGTTGATGGTGCTGCAAACTCCCGAGGGCGAAGAAATAGCATCATCTCATGCTTTTGATAAGCTACGTATTAGACATAGTGGGGCAGGCTCGAACAGTGAACTGGCGGTTGTCGAAGGAGAACTGTTTCAACTGGTTACAGTACCGGTTAATGCTCCAAATCTTATTGCCTGGGCAACCTTAGGTTTTGAAGTGGATTCGGGGTTAGCAGAAGAGTTAAAAAACCTGGCTAATGCCGATATCACCCTGTGGCTGGAGAACTCGGGAAAAGTCATTGCTTCCAGTTTGGAGGCCCGACAAGTGTCCTCGTTTGCAAAAGCCCTGAACAAAGACGGTCATACTCTTGATAACTGGCTGTTAAGCCAGGAACTGGCGGGGAGTGAAGTGGTGCTTGATGCCGGTTCCGATGACGCCGTTCATGTGGCATTGACAACGTCACTTGAAACGGCGGCCGCCGAGTTCACACGGCTGCATTGGCAAATTGCTTTAATTGCAATTGTCGCTCTGGTTATAGCTATGCTTTTAGCGGCGATTATAGCCCGAGGGGTTTCCCGTCCGTTACAGCAGTTATCGGGAGCGGCTAGGAAATTACAGCAAGGCGACTACAGCGAATCCGAGTTGTCGCTGAACGACGATGAGTTCGGAGAGCTGGCGAATACCTTTGGCAGCATGCGCAAGGCTATTTCCGAACGTGAAAAAAGAATTTCTTATCAGGCATCTCATGACCATTTAACCGATTTACCGAATCGTTCGTTTTTCCGTGAGCAGTTACAGTACCGTTTAGATGGCAATACCAGCTCCGGATGCCTGTTATTGTTGAATATTCATCAATTCAGAGTTCTCAACGACAGTGTGGGGCAGGAAATCGGTGATGACATCCTGCGTCAGTTATCTGCCCGGCTGAAGTGGTGTTGTGGCAACGCTGAATTATTGGCTCGCATCGGTGGCGACGAATTTGCTGTTTTATACGCTTCTGATAAGTCCGAATTCGATCTCGACAACAAAATTAAAGAGCTTCACTCTTTTCTTGATACGCCTTTTAAAGTCGGCGACAGTGATTATCGGCTGGCCTTTAATATCGGTGTTGTTTATTTTCCTGGGCATGGCAACGAGGTCGACTTACTTATTCGTCGCGCGCAAGTCAGTGTTCAGCAGTCCAAACTCCAGAAGAGCTTTTATGTTGAATATAAAAGTGGGTTGGACGAACAATACATGCGGCGCCTGCAAATTATCGAGTCCCTTAAAGACGCAGTAGCGGATAAGGAGCTACATCTTGTACTGCAACCTAAAATTAATTGCCAGACGGGTTCATTGGTGGGGGCTGAGGTATTGTTGAGATGGCAAAGTGATAAGCTCGGATTTGTCGGACCGGATGAATTTATTCCGTTAGCAGAGCAATCCGGAGCCATTACAGAGTTGACCAACTGGGTGTGCAGAGAGTCGGCCAAACTGCTTCAGAGCTGGCATGAGCAGGGGCGAACTTTAAAATTGAGCATCAATTTGTCAACCGTCGACTTATTGAGCGACGCCTTACCCTTGCTGTTTGAACAACTCATTATTGATTTTCCTGAGTTGCCAAAATTACTGGTACTGGAAATTACAGAAAGTGCGGTAATGAAAGACCCGGAAAAAGCCATTGCCCGGCTGGAAACATTGAAGCGTCTTGGGTTTTCAATATCAATTGATGACTACGGTACCGGTCACTCCTCATTGGCACAATTGCGCCGTTTACCAGTAGAGGAATTGAAAGTAGACCGGGCCTTTGTGCAGCATTTGAGCGAGGAGTCTAAGGACAAATCTATTGTTCGTTCAACCATACACTTAGCTCACGAGTTAGGTCTTCGTGTCGTTGCAGAAGGTGTGGAAAATGAGGATAGCTGGAGAGTGTTGCAGTCGATGCATTGCGATGAGTTGCAAGGCTATTTCTTTAGCAAACCCTTACCAATTTCAGGCTTTATAGATTACTTAAATAACCATGAAACCAATGGATGATAACGAATGATGAACAAGTGTTTATATGGTGGCGGTTTTTTGCTGACCTGTGCTCTAGCTTTAACCCCGCCTGCAGCAGCGGATCAGGGAGCCCGATTACTAGCGACCGGTGGTACCAGTAGTCTTGAAGGCTCTGGCGGCGGAGGCATAGTGCCCTGGGCTACGTTAAGCAGTTATGCCGGTGAAGGCCAATTTGGCGCGACGGTTAACTTAAGTGAAGTTTCAGTTGATGATTTCCGCTTAAGTGTTCAGGGCGCCAGTTTGAGCTGGAACAACCGTATTGAGCTTTCGTATGCTGAACAAACCTTTGATCTCTCCACTATTGGCGGCGAATTGAGCCAAAGCATTGTTGGTGCAAAAGTACGTTTGGCAGGAGACTTAATTTATGGTGGCCTACCGCAAATAAGCCTGGGTTTACAACATAAGAAGAACAACGATTATGAGTTGCCAGCGGCGGTAGGCTCTCAGGATGACAGTGGCACCGACTGGTATGTCAGTGCGGCAAAAGCCTGGCTAGACGGGCCTTTCCACCGTACCTGGGTTGCTAATCTGACTTTGCGTTCAAGTAAAGCTAATCAATTGGGCTTACTGGGCTTTGGCGGCGATAAAGAAGATGGACGCGAGTGGCTGGCTGAAGCTTCCGTAGCTGCGTTTATTAATCGTTATTGGGCTGTAGGCGTTGAGTACCGACAGAAACCGGACAACTTAAGTTTTGCTCAAGAGCAGGACTGGAAAGATCTTTTTGTTGCTTATTTCCCGAATAAACATGTATCGGTCGTTGGTGCCTACACCGATCTGGGCTCGATTGCCGGCCTGGATGATCAAACGGGTTGGTATTTATCGGTTCAGGCAGCCTTTTAAGGAGAGACTATGAAAACCGTTTTGTTAATGGCGGTCTTGTTGTTTTCGCCGCTTAGCTTTGCTCAGAGTCTGTATCAGCAACTGGGTGAGCAGCAGGGCATAGAGACTATCGTCGAAGAAATGCTCTATCGGGTGGGTGGTGATGAGCGTATTGCGCATCATTTTGATGGTGTTGATATTATGCGTGTGCACAAACTCATTAGTGAACAAGTGTGTGACTTAAGTGGCGGTCCTTGTGATTACAGTGGCGAGGATATGAAAACTTCCCATCGTAATATGGGAGTCGACAATGCGGATTTTAACGCTTTAGTCGAACACTTGATTGCTGCAATGGAAAAAGAGGATGTGCCGGTTTCAGCGCAGAATCAGTTATTGGGCGTGCTGGCGCCAATGCATGGCGATATTGTTGAAGAGTAATGAGGAAAAAGTGGCTCNNCGTCAACCATGTAAAGCGGATCACGTCCGCGCAGGCTCTCACCAGCGCTGGTCATTTTCTGGCGGCTGGGGGAAAAGCTGGGAATCAGATTGCCGAGAATGGTCGAGAGATCGTTGTTGACGCCAATCTGCTGAGTCAAATCCTGTTCTCCGATCACAGTGACCGTATTGGGGATCTGGCTCAATGGTTTTTCCGAGCGTGTGGCAGTGACGATGATTTCTTCTGACACGCTGCTGGCGTTGTTACTCTGGGAGAAGGCTGACAGCGGAAGAAGCGCAGCGACACAGCCAAGTGTCAGGATACTTGGGCCAGGAACTTTGATTACAGACATGGGTACTCTCTCGGCATAGCGTAGTGGGCGTATGATTTTGAGTGAGTATATTAATGATAAGGATTCGCATTTACAACCACTAATTGTTCAGGCGTTATGGCGGCATGCCGTATTGGTCGGGAACCCTGTGAAGTCGGTAGAGCCTGGCGGCAGCCAGGCGTCAGTGATCAGACGTTAAAGCGGAAGTGAATGACATCGCCGTCTTTCACAATGTACTCTTTCCCTTCGAGACGCCATTTCCCGGCATCTTTTGCGCCTTGTTCACCGTTGTTAGCTATATAGTCGTCATAACCAACAATCTCGGCACGAATAAAGCCTTTTTCAAAGTCAGTATGAATGCGTCCGGCTGCCTGCGGTGCAGTTGAACCCACTTTAACTGTCCAGGCGCGAACTTCCTTTACGCCGGCGGTGAAGTAAGTGTGCAGGTTTAGTAGTTCATAGCCGCCACGAATAACGCGGTTAAGCCCCGGTTCGTCCTGACCCAGTTCGCTTAAGAACTCTTCTTTATCGGCTTCGTCCAGCTCGGCAATTTCTGATTCAATAGCGGCACATACCGGAACGACTACCGCATTCTCGGTTGCGGCAATTTCACGAACTTTGTCAAGATGAGGGTTATTTTCAAAGCCGTCTTCGTTGACATTAGCAATGTACATAGTCGGCTTTAAAGTTAGCAAGTTGTATGAACGAATAGTGGCACGCTCATCTTTGCTTAGCTCAACAGAACGAGCCATTTGGCCTTCGTCCAGTGCCGGTTTCAGCTTTTCCAGCACGGCGATTTCGGCTTTAGCTTGTGAATCTCCACCTTTCGCTTTTTTACTTAAACGGTATAGAGACTTATCAACCGAGTCTAAATCGGCTAATGCCAGCTCGGTGTTAATGGTGTCAATGTCATCGGCAGGGTCGATACCACCGCTGACATGCACTATGTTGTCGTCTTCAAAACAGCGAACAACATGGCCAATAGCGTCAGTTTCACGAATGTTTGCTAAAAACTGGTTACCTAAGCCTTCGCCTTTTGAAGCACCTTTAACTAACCCGGCGATATCCACAAACTCCATGGTTGTTGGAATGACTCGTTCCGGGTTAACAATAGCGGCTAGTTTATCAAGGCGAGGGTCAGGAACAGGCACAACGCCAGTGTTTGGTTCGATGGTACAAAATGGAAAGTTTGCAGCTTCAATGCCTGCTTTGGTCAGTGCGTTGAAGAGAGTGGATTTACCTACGTTAGGTAAACCAACGATACCACATCGAAATCCCATGAGAGTTTAGCCTTTCTGTTCAGGGCGGTAGCTATGCAGGCGCTGCAACGCAGTTCCCCAGCCTTCCGCCATTAATGTGTCGATACTGCGGCTGGCTTCATCGATACAGTCATCAATAAGCCGCTGTTCATTTGCTGAAGCTTTGCCTAAGACAAAGCCAGTTACCTTCGTTTTATCGCCCGGGTGGCCAATACCAATGCGTAACCGCATAAAGTCCTGGCTGCCTGTCTGGGCAATAATGTCTTTAATTCCGTTATGCCCGCCGGCACCTCCACCTTTCTTAAACTTAGCAACGCCGGGTGGTAAATCGAGCTCATCGTAAGCCACTAAAATTTCGTTAGCCGGTATTTTATAAAAGTTAGCCAGAGCCGCAACAGAGAAGCCACTACGGTTCATAAAATTTTGTGGTAATACAATGCGCAGGTCATGAGCGCCTTGTTGCCAGCGTCCAATCAGAGCTTTGCTTTTTGTATCAGGGGAGAGCGTAATCGCGTGGCGTCTGCAAAAGTCATCGACTAACCAGAAACCAGCGTTGTGGCGAGTTCGTTCATACTCGGGGCCCGGATTTCCCAGGCCCACAAGCAGTTTTACTTCAGTTCCCATAACAGGAGACTGACTTATTCTTCGTCAGCGTCTTTGCTGTTTTCAGCAGGAACGTCGCCGGGTGCTACTGTATCTTCTTCGGTCTCTTCTTTCTCGACGCGAGGAGCAGTAATAGACACAACCGCCTGGTCGTGGTCTTCACCTTTAGTCAGTTCAACTAACTCAACGCCTTTTGGCAGTTTTAAGTCAGTCAGGTGAATGGTGTCACCTACGCTGAGTTCAGCAATATCAACTTCCAGGTATTCTGGTAAGTCTTTCGGTAATACAGTAATTTCCACGTCGTTTACGTGGTGAACAACAACACCGCCTTCTTCTTTAACGCCCTTCGCAGTTGTTTCGTTTAAGAAATGCAGAGGTAAGTTAGTGTGAAGTTTGTGGCCTTTTTCTACACGCTGGAAATCCAGGTGAGTCAATTTAGGCTTGTACGGGTGACGCTGCATGTCTTTTAGGATTGCCTGATGTTTCTTACCATCAAATTCCAGCGTCACAATGTGTGAATAGAAGGCTTCGTAGTCGGCCATGTTATTCACTTTATTGTGGTCTAACGCTAATGCGATTGGCTCGCCCTGACCACCGTATAAAATCGCTGGTACTTTGTCCTCATGACGCAGGCGGCGGCTCGCACCTTTCCCTTTGTCCGTGCGGACGGTAGCTTGGATGTTAAAATCTAATTCAGCCATGATTTGGCCTCTCAATGTTTAAAGTTTTTATTTGTCAGCACTCGCGACCAAGAGCTGACCCAGAAACTTAGAAACCGACAACGAGGCCGGTTTCTAAGGGCGCGCAATACTAGCACTGGGCAGGAATAATTACAACAATCAGTAATCGAACATTGCTGAAATAGATTCTTCATTACTGACTCGACGCAGTGCTTCTGAAAGCATACCGGACAAGGTTAACTGAGTAACTTTACCAGTGGCTTTCATGGCATCGCTCAACGGAACACTGTCGGTAACGATAAATTCGTCAATTTCAGAGTCTTTAATGTTCTGCACCGCATTACCGGAAAACACCGGGTGAGTAGCGTAAGCAAACACACGCTTTGCACCGTGAGATTTCAGTGCTTCTGCGGCTTTGCAAAGCGTTCCGCCAGTATCAATCATGTCATCGACAATAATGCAGTCACGGCCTTTAACATCACCAATTATGTGCATAACCTGCGATACGTTGGCTGACGGACGGCGCTTATCAATGATGGCTAAATCGGTGTCGTCCATTAGCTTGGCAAAAGCACGGGCACGCACAACACCACCAATATCAGGAGAGACCACAACCGGATGGTCGAAGTTTTGCTGACGCATGTGCTCTAATAAAACCGGGGTTCCGAAAACGTTATCGACAGGCACATCGAAGAAGCCCTGAATTTGCTCTGCGTGTAAGTCGACAGTCAGTACACGGTCAACACCCACACTGGATAAGAAATCGGCAACAACTTTAGCAGTAATAGGAACACGAGCTGAACGAACCCGGCGATCCTGACGAGCGTAACCAAAATAAGGCATCACTGCAGTAATACGACCAGCAGACGCACGACGTAAGGCGTCCACCATAACAATGAGTTCCATTAAATTGTCATTGGTTGGGGCGCACGTAGATTGAAGAATAAAGACGTCGGAACCGCGGACGTTTTCATTGATGGCGACGCTAATTTCGCCGTCACTAAAGCGACCAACGGAAGCTTCACCAAGTTTGATATAAAGGCGATCGGCGATTTTCTGGGCTAGCTCAGGAGTGGCGTTGCCGGCGAAAAGTTTCATGTCAGGCACAACATACCTCGACTTTTATTGGGTTAATGTCTGGATAAGTGGTGAACGGTTCTGGCCTTGAGCGATAAATGAGCAAAGTTCTTTGGGAACCTGCTGTTGCGCTTCCTTTGCGGCTTGTCTTGTTTCGAATGTTGAAAAAAGACATGCTCCACTGCCAGTGAGCCGAGTCGGGGCGTATTCTAGCAAGGCACGGCGTAACATAGCAACTTCGGTGTGTAGATCGCAGACCACTGGTTCAAACACATTCGCGACTTTTTGCTGTTGCCAGTTGTCCGCGGTAACCGGCGAGCAGTTGCGTTCTAGCTTAGGGTGAGAGAACAACGCAGCCGTACTGATAGAAACATTGGGTTTAACCACTAAATACCACGGAGTAGGCGGTGTTATATTAGTGAACACATCGCCGATACCTTCAGCAAAACAAGCATGTCCATGAATAAACACAGGCACATCGGCACCGAGTTTGCGACCTATTGCCTGTAATTCAGTGCTATTTAAATGGCTACCCCAAAGCTGATTCAGCCCCACCAGTGCGGTTGCCGCATTAGATGAACCACCACCTAGCCCGGCACCCTGAGGAAGTCTCTTAATTAATTCAATCGAGCAGCCAGGAAGTTGCGTAATGCCTTTTTCTTCGTATGTTTTTCTTAGCGCTGTTAACGCCTTCCAGACTAAATTCTCGTCGCGGGGAATGTGGCTATCGTGGTCAATTAAATCAAACTTGTCGTCGGCGGCGGTATAGAATTTCAGAGTGTCGGCGTAGTCCAGAAACTGAAAAACAGTCTGTAAATTGTGGTACCCGTCGGAGCGGCGCCCGATAATATGCAAAAATAGGTTGAGTTTCGCCGGAGCTGGGAGCGTTAAGATGTTTACTGCCATTCGTTCACTTGTACCTTTATCAGTAGAACCGGACTTTCCAGATGGATTTGTTCCGGCAAGGTTACTGTTTGTACTTTGTCCTGATCATAGAACCAGTTGAGCTGCCAGTTTTGACCCCGGTGAAATATCGTCGACTGAGCTAAGGTTCCATCTTTATGATAACTCACAGACTTTAGTGAGTTTGTTTTTCTGCCCAGAACCCAGTGGTGTAACTGCTCAAAGGGAACGGCTGCACCCAGTAGACGGTATAATAAAGCGTCTGCTGAAGGAGCCCAGCGTTCCTGATCATCGGAGTCAGTTAACAAGGCGCCGCTGTCATCGACGGTCAGCTTAGCCAGTTGGCCTTTTAGCGGGTGAGAAAAACGAATAACCTGTTGGTGAGGCTGGTAGTGCCAGTTAATGTAAAAACTGTCCCTTTCCTTATTTTGCTTTTGAATAACCGCCATGCGGCCACTTAACGACCACTGTTGCAACTGCTCCAGCTTTTGTTGATGAGCGTCAATAATACGTTGATTAACTTCGGTACTGCTTGCTTGCTCTGATGGCGTCGGCAGCGCGCACCCGGTTAACGATGTTATGACAACCAGGTAAACCCAGAATAGTCGGCGTTGAATCATATTTTTCAATTGCTGCAATCGGAATGTAATTAGTTGACCAGAAAGCGCTGTCACTTTCAATGACTAAGGCTTTCACGTACAATCGGGCAACTTAGATTTTGGCCGCGTTGGGATAACGAGTTTCACAGTCAGATGACCATTTCAGCTCTCGGAATTAATCATAAAACCGCATCAGTCGATTTGCGCGAGCAAGTTGCGTTCAGTGCTGAACAGCTTGATGCTGCGCTGCAGGCTGTACGTAATCTTCAAGGTGTTGAAGAAGCCGTCATCGTCTCTACCTGTAACCGAACCGAGCTATATTGCCGGGGTGAAGTGTCTGGCGACTTGCTCCTGGGCTGGTTAACCGGTTTCCACAAATTGGCACCAAATGCGCTGGAAAATCATCATTATCACTTTCAGGGCGAGCAGGCCATTACTCATCTTATGTCGGTTGCCAGTGGTTTAGACTCACTGGTGCTTGGCGAGCCACAAATTCTGGGGCAGGTGAAGCAAGCGTATCAGGCCGCAAAACGTCAGGCCTCGGTGGGCGGTATCCTTGAACGCTTATTTCAGCAAACCTTTCGTGTAGCAAAAACCGTTAGAAATGAAACCGCGGTAGGTCAAAACGCGGTTTCGGTTGCATATGCTGCGGTTTCTATGGCGCGTCATATTTTCGCTAATTTGCAGAAATCGAAGGTGCTGCTGATTGGAGCCGGTGATACTTCCGAGCTGGTTGCTCAGCATTTGAAACAACAAGGCGTAACCGAAATTCTGGTGGCAAACCGGACTCTGCAACGAGCTAGCGAAATGGCTGAACGTGTCGGGGCAACGGCTCACAGCTTGTCTGAGTTATCAGAGTTATTACCGCAGGCCGATATTGTCGTCAGTTCAACCGCCAGTACTTTGCCTATTGTGGGCAAAGGCAGCATTGAAAAAGCACTGAAAAAGCGTCGCCACAGACCCATGCTGTTAATTGATCTGGCTGTGCCGCGGGACATTGAAGAGCAGGTTAATGAACTCGATGACGCTTACCTTTATACAGTTGACGATCTTCAAAGTATTATTAGCGAAAATATTCGTAACCGTGAGCAGGCAGCTCGTGAAGCTCAGGTTATTATTCAGCAGCAAACGAAAGAGTTTAATGACTGGCTGAAATCCCTGAATAGTGTAGAGCTGGTGCGGGAGTACCGTACGCACACAAAAACACTAGCTGACGAGCAGTTAAAAAAAGCATTAGCGCAAATAGAGCAGGGCAAAGACCCGGCCGAAGTGCTGCAACGATTCAGTCACAGGCTGGTGCAGCAGTTAACGCATAAACCGACAAGCTTATTGAAATCTGCCGGCGAAAATAACGACCAATATACGCTGGCCGTTTTGCAACAACTTTGGTCAGAGCCATCCTCTGACTCATCAAAAGGCAAATAAAAACATGTTGAATCCATCCATTGAACGCAAACTAGAAGGGTTAGTTGAGCGTTATCAGGAAGTGCAAGCTTTATTGGGTGAGCCCGATGTGATCAGTGATCAAAACCGTTTTCGCTCATTATCGCGTGAGTACTCTCAATTAGAAGAGGTGGTTGGTTGCTTTGAAGAGTACCGCCAGAATCAGGATGATCAGGCAGCTGCAAAAGATATGGCTGAAGATGATGACGCTGAAATGCGCGAAATGGCGGAAGAAGAGCTAAAAGAGGCAAGAAAAGCCGAAGAAGAGCTGGAAAACCGCCTACAACTTCTGTTGCTGCCTAAAGACCCGAACGATGATCGTTCATGCTATTTGGAAATTCGGGCCGGAGCTGGCGGTGATGAAGCGTCGATATTCGCCGGCGATTTATTCCGTATGTATAGCCGCTACGCTGAAAAAAATGGCTGGAAGGTCAATATTGTCAGTGCCAGTGATGGCGAACACGGCGGTTATAAAGAAATTATTGCTCACATGAGTGGTGATGGTGTTTACGGGCGCATGAAGTTTGAGTCTGGTGGGCATCGGGTGCAGCGTGTTCCTGAAACTGAATCGCAAGGGCGTATTCATACTTCAGCTTGTACCGTTGCCGTGTTACCGGAAATTCCAGAAGCCGAGGCCGTTGAAATTAACCCGGCGGACTTACGTGTCGATACTTACCGCGCCTCGGGTGCTGGTGGTCAGCACGTTAACCGAACCGATTCTGCTATTCGTCTTACCCACATACCAACTGGTGTGGTTGTTGAATGTCAGGAAGAGCGTTCGCAACATAAAAACCGGGCTAAAGCCATGTCGGTTTTACAGGCAAGAATACAACGTCTGGAAGATGAAAAACGTCAGGCAGAAGAAGACAGTACCCGCCGTAATTTGGTAGGAAGTGGTGATCGTTCAGAGCGCATTCGCACTTATAATTACCCGCAAAGCCGGGTAACAGACCACCGCATTAACCTGACGCTGTATCGGTTAGATGAAGTACTTACCGGCGATATCGATTTGATACTGGATGCCATTATTACTGAGCATCAGGCGGATCAACTGGCGGCTCTGTCTGAAGGACAGCAATGACGCTGCAGCAAGCCATAAAATGGGGGCGGGAGCAGTTAGAGCAGAGTGAAGATGCTGCTGCGGATGTTTCTGCCTTACTTTGCTTTGTGCTGGATAAAGAAAAAACTTACCTTATGACCTGGCCGGAAAAGCCGCTGACACAAGAGCAGCAACGGCATTATGAGGAATGTATTTTAGCCCGGCAGAAAGGCAAGCCCGTGGCTCATATCACTGGTCGCCGCGAGTTTTGGTCATTGATGCTTGAAGTAAACGCCAGCACGTTAATTCCCCGTCCCGATACTGAAACGCTGGTTGAAGCGGCGCTTAGTCTTGAGCTTCCTGAAAATGCCCGCGTACTGGATTTAGGCACGGGTACGGGAGCGGTCGCCTTGGCATTAAAGTCGGAACGTCCCGGCTGGCAAGTTTGGGCGTGCGATAAAAGCGGCGATGCGGTGGAACTGGCACGCCGGAATAGTCAGGCTTTAGGCTTAAATGTTGAAATTTTGTGCAGCAACTGGTTTCAATCTGTGCCAAAGTCTCTTAAATTTGACTTGATTTTATCGAACCCTCCATACATTGATGCAGGCGATCCGCACTTGAGTATGGGAGATGTCAGATTTGAGCCCCAGACGGCGTTAATTGCGGAAAATAACGGTTTAGCCGATATAGAGACTATTATAAAAGAAGCCAACAACCATTTAGCAGACCAGGGTTGGTTACTACTTGAGCAGGGATGGCAACAGGCTGATAGCGTTGCAGAGCTACTGTTTAAAAGTGGTTATAAAAAGGTTAACCGTTGGCAGGATTATGCTAGGGTAGACCGAGTTACCGGCGGGAAAAAAGCCAGGGCGGGGAGAGACTAATAATGAGCAATCAGTTTATGTTTGCTGACGAAACCAGCCAGCAAACCACAAAATTACCGACAGAATACTGGAAAATTCTGATTGTCGATGATGAACCAGAGGTGCATGCGGTAACCAAACTGGCACTCAACGACTTTAATTTTTTAGGTCGTGGTTTAAAGTTTTACAGTGCTTTTTCTGGTGAAGAAGCAAAGCGGTTAATTGACGAGCATCCTGACGCAGCTATATTACTGCTGGACGTTGTTATGGAAACCGATGATGCCGGACTGCAGGTAGCGCGTTATATTCGGGAAGAAGCCGACAACCACTTTACTCGTATTATTTTGCGGACAGGGCAGCCGGGTCAGGCACCTGAACGCACGGTTATCGTTAACTACGACATCAACGACTACAAATCCAAAACCGAACTCACTGCACAGAAACTCTTTACTGCAGTAATGTCATCGCTGCGTTCGTACCGCGATATCATGTCCATTGATCAAAGTCGTCACGGGCTTGAGAAAATCATCGCCGCTTCGGCTAATCTTTATGCTCTGCAACCAATGAACAGTTTTGTTGATGGTTTAGTGCAGCAGTTGAGCTGGGTAATCGGCGGTGCCAAACAAACCTTGTATGCTACTTCCAATGAAGACGGCTCATCTTATAAAGTGTTAGCCGCTCATGGAGAAGATTCCGGGGTTTGTGTTGGTCAGACTTTACGTTCGGTTATTCCATCAAAGGCTTTAGCCGAGTTAGAGCATGTTATTGCGAACCATGGTTCGTATTATGGTGACGACTTCGTATTGTTATACTGCCGAAGTCATTGCCGGTCGCACGGCTCTGTTTTGTTTATCGGCGGCTTATCCAGAGCACTTACGGCCGATGATCACCATGTACTTCAGCTGTTTTCTGAAAATGTACAACTGGCACAGGATAACGTGGTCTGTCTGGAAGATTCCGATCAGTTTCTGGCGCGTTTAGCCGATCAACTTATGCTACATCATGCCAGCCACTTTAATGGCATCCTGGAGCAAAACAGCGAAGTCCGGCTGGCGTACGCTGTAGCTCAAAAAGTTGCGGCAGAAGACGCTGAGACAACGGCTTTGGCCTGGTCTTTATTTGCGCAAGCGCGGCCGTTGCTTAATTGCGCTTCAGATGCGGCTGCAGCGGTAGAAACCACGTGTCAGCAACGAGTTGCCCGCTCATTACGAGCGCTGGGTCACGGTGAGCATGAAGCAACACAAAATGCGCACAGGGCACTTATTGAAAGACTGGAGCGCTGGGACGGCCTGGGTTTGCCCGAAGGTAAACAAGGCTCGGATATCGCGATAAGCACTCAGGTTCTTCTGTTGACCGAGCAGTTGCTGGATTGGTGGGAAAGTGGCATTAGTGACAGCGATATTGCGGTACGCCTGAAAGATGAACGGGGCCGCTATTATTCACCTAAGTTTCTTGATGTTGTTATAAAATTCCTGCCTGAGTTGAGAACCATTTAATTAAATTAAAAATAAGAGGTTACTGTGTACGCTGCTTTTAAACACCTGCATGTATTATTTGTGCTGATTTCGATCAGCCTTTTTTTATTCCGTTTTGTGCTTCTGCTTCTTGACTCACCTTTATTAAAAAAGAAGTGGTTGAAGATAGTCCCTCACGTTAACGATACCTTATTGTTGCTCAGTGCGGTGGGTATCATGGTGACGTTAAGCATGTACCCAATTCAGGTTCCCTGGTTAACCGATAAAGTCATAGGTGTTATTGCTTATATTGGCTTTGGTGTCTTAGCTATGAAAGGAAAAACAGCTGGTGCGCGCTGGCTTGGTTTTATTGGCGCTTGCGGTTGGATAGCATTTTTATTGCACGTGGCCTTGTCCAAACAAGCACTTATTGCCGGTTAAGTAAAAGGAGTACCTATGTTAGCGCCTGAGTCTGTTGTTTCGGAAACGAATGCCTTAATCACTAACGATGGGGTTGTTATTGGTTTATTACTGACCATCCTTGGTTTTGTATTTTACACCAATAGCAGCGAGCATCCTTTTTTCAAGAAGTTCTATCGTTTTGTTCCGGCTTTACTGCTTTGCTATTTCATACCGTCTTTACTGAATACGTTCGGTATTGTCGACGGGAATCAAACTGCCGTAACAGATATAGCAATGGATTATCTGTTACCCGCCTGTATGGTATTGCTTACCCTAAGTCTGGATTTAAAAGCCGTAATGGGTCTTGGGTCAAAGGCTCTTATTCTATTTTTAACCGGTACTTTTGGTATTGTCATTGGCGGGCCTATAGCCTTGTTACTGGTGTCTGCCATATTCCCTGAAATGCTTGGCGGTGCGGGCCCCGATGCTGTTTGGCGTGGTATGACAACCATTGCCGGAAGCTGGATTGGTGGCGGCGCAAACCAGGCTGCCATGAAAGAAGTCTATGAAGTCGGCGGCGATATTTTCTCAGCCATGGTGACCGTAGACATTATTGTTGCCAACTTATGGATGGCTGTACTGCTTTACATGGCAGCAAATGCTAAGAAAATTGATGCTCGCACCGGCGCTGATACATCCGCTATCGACAACATTCGTCGTAAAGTGGAGCAGTATGAAGCCGAGCATGTCAGAAACCCAAGCTTACGCGATTTAATGCTGATTCTGGCTATTGGTTTTGGTGTTGCCGGGTTAGCGCATTTGCTGGCTGACTGGATAGCTCCGGGAATAGCAACGAATTATCCTGCACTAAGTAAGTTCAGCCTGGACAGTCTGTTTTTCTGGGTTATTGTTTTAGCCACGGCTGGCGGTATTGCACTTTCTTTTACCCGGGCTCGTTCTTTGGAGGCCGCCGGGGCGTCCAAAATAGGCTCCGTTTTTGTTTATATTCTGGTGGCCAGCATTGGTCTGCATATGGACGTAACCAAAATAGTAGAAGCGCCTAAGTACTTCTTAATTGGTGCCATCTGGATGCTAATCCACGCCGGGCTTATGTTATTCGTGGCTAAACTGCTTCGTGCTCCTGTATTTTATATGGCTGTGGGTAGTCAGGCTAATGTGGGTGGCGCAGCGTCAGCACCGGTTGTTGCTTCAGCTTTTCATCCGTCATTGGCACCGGTTGGTGTATTATTAGCGGTAATGGGTTATGCGCTTGGAACCTATATGGCGTATTTCGCCGGACAGATTCTACGAGTTGTTGGTAGTTAACCGCGGGAGTTTATGATGATTAAAGAGTTACAGCTTGGTGACATTCAAATAGCAAATGATAAACCCTTTGTTTTATTTGGCGGGATGAATGTGCTGGAATCCCGTGATTTAGCTTTGCGAATTGCTGAGCATTACGTTGAGGTAACCAGCAGGCTTGGCATACCTTACGTGTTTAAGGCGTCGTTTGATAAAGCCAATCGGTCATCCATTCACTCTTTTCGCGGCCCCGGTCTGGAAGAAGGACTGCGCATTTTTGAAGAAGTGAAACAGCAGTTTAATGTGCCTTTAATTACCGATGTACACGAGCCGCATCAGGCAGCACCGGTCGCTGAAGTGGTTGACGTATTGCAGTTACCGGCGTTTCTTGCCCGTCAGACTGACCTGGTGGTAGCACTGGCTGAAACCGGGTCTATGGTTAATATTAAAAAGCCACAGTTTCTTGCGCCGCAGGAAATGAAGCACATTATTAAAAAGTTTGGCGAGGCCGGTAACGAGAAGCTGATGTTGTGTGAGCGAGGTTCAAGCTTTGGTTATAACAATCTCATTGTTGATATGCTTGGTATGGACGAGATGAAACCCATGGCGCCGGTTATTTTTGACGCAACTCACGCTTTGCAGCGTCCTGGCGGCAGAGCTGACTCTGCTGACGGACGCCGCGCACAAGCAGCGCAGCTGGCTCGTTCTGGTATGTCGCTGGGTATTGCGGGGTTGTTTATTGAAGCACACCCGAACCCCGATGAAGCGAAATGTGATGGTCCCTGTGCTTTGCCTCTGCACGCTCTGGAGCCCTACCTTCAGCAGATGAAAGCGATTGATGATTTGGTGAAATCATTTGCTCCTTTAGACACGTCTAACTAAAACTATGTCAATGCAGGCCAGCCAGTCATTGCGTCAGACTCCGCTTGATAAGCGTCAGGCTATTAAGCTATTGCTGAAAGCCATTGGCGGGCTCATTGCATTGCTTTCTATCGCCTTGCTGGCGCCCTTTGTTATGGCGGTGGTTAGTGGCGAAAAAGAGCAGTGGACTTACCTGACATTATCCAGCCTGGGTCTGGTTTTTGGTTTGGTTCTGTTTTTGCAGCCAGCGGGTGAGGCCAAACTGCGGGCACGACAAGTTTTTCTGTTGACCTCCTTATGCTGGGTTTCGGCCAGCTTATTCGCCACCTTGCCGTTTATTTTTGCTCGACCTTATCTGGACTTCTCTAGTGCCTGGTTTGAAGCTATGTCAGCCATTACAACTACCGGAGCCACCGTTATCTCGGGGCTGGACGACTTGCCCGCGAGTGTTCTGTTGTGGCGGGCTATGTTGCAATGGTTGGGCGGAATCGGAATTATCGTTATGGCTATGGCCATTTTGCCGTTTTTGCAGGTTGGCGGCATGCGTTTGTTCCAGGCTGAATCTTCCGATATGTCGGGGAAATTTATGCCACGCTCCAGCCATATGGTTTTGGCAATAGGCCGGGTTTACCTCATTTTGACGGTTGCCGTTATTAGTTTGTATTTAATTGGCGGTATGGGCAGTTTTGATGCCTTTGTGCATGGCATGACCACCATAGCGACAGCGGGCTTCTCTAATTACGATGCGTCTTTTGGCCATTTCTCGGATACACCATTTTTGGTGATAACGGGCACTATTTTTATGGTGGCAGGCGCTTTACCCTTTGTGCTCTACATTCGCTTTGTAAAAGGCGACTTTGGGCCACTGTGGAAAGATAGCCAGGTACGGGCTTTTGTTACCTTCCTTTTTATTGCTATTGCATTGATTACTCTGGTTCAGATAGTTAAAGGACGGGAATTTGGTGATGCGTTAATGCATACGGCATTTAATGTCGTGTCAGTTGTGACCACAACCGGTTACGCAACCGAAGATTACGGAAACTGGGGAAGTTGGTCGTTAATGGCTTTCTTCTACTTAATGTTTATTGGCGGCTGCACCGGCTCAACTTCCGGCGGTATGAAAATTTTTCGTTTTCAGTTGTCGCAGCTGTTATTAAGAAAACAGTTCAGCCAGTTAATTCATCCTAACCTGGTCAGTGTCCAGACCTATCAGGAGCGTCGGGTAAATGACTCATTACTTGGCTCAATGGTCGCTTTTTGCTTTATGTACTTTTTGCTGATAGCGGTTATTGCATTGGGGTTATCATTATTTGATCTGGATTTTATGACGGCAATATCAGGTGCGGCTTCTGCGGTGGGCAACGTTGGACCTGGATTAGGCGACATTATTGGTCCGGCAGGAAACTTCGCGAGCCTTGACGGGGGAGCTAAACTTTTGCTGGTTTTTGCTATGCTGGCAGGCCGTCTGGAAATTATGACGGTACTTATTTTGTTCCATCGTCATTATTGGCGCCACTAAGTGCAGCCTGAAAAGGTTTACACTCTTACCAAAAATAAATTCAGCGAACACTTGCACGCTGAAACGACATGAATTAGA
Source organism: Idiomarina sp. UBA3176 (assembly GCF_002364295.1). NCBI lineage: Bacteria > Pseudomonadati > Pseudomonadota > Gammaproteobacteria > Alteromonadales > Idiomarinaceae > Idiomarina > Idiomarina sp. UBA3176. Next base: position 13,708 of record NZ_DEXU01000005.1, on the reverse strand, counting down.
TTAAACGCATGTTTAAATCATGCGTTTATTTATTTCATGGCAGCCCGAATTCCGACTCAAAAGAAAATACTTAATGCCGCAGAAATGCTCTTTTCCCGCGATGGATTTGAGCAGACTTCGTTAAGGCAAATTACGCAGGAAGCGGGGGTTAACCTTGCTTCTGTAAACTATCACTTTGGCTCAAAAAAAGCACTTATTCAGGCCGTAATGGCGCGTTATCTGGTTGTTTTTATGCCGGTTCTGGAAGAACAGTTAAAGCTGGCAGAGCAGCAGAGCGAGTTAAAAACGGAAGAATTGTTTAAGCGCTTTAAAATACCTCTGGCAAAGTTAACCGAAGTTAATAAACACGGCCCCGATATCTTTTTAAGATTACTGGGCTTTGCTTATTCCGAAATTCAGGGGCATTTACGTAAATACACTCAGCAGGAGTTTGGTGAGGTATTACAGCATTTAATGGCTTTATTAAAGCGCGCGAATCCACATTTGGATGAGCAACAAATGTTCTGGCGTCTACACTTTATTCTGGGAGCAGCAGTTTTTGCCCAGGTATCTGGGCAAGCTCTGATTGAAATTGCTGAGGCCGAATTCAATCAAAAAGTGGGTGCGCAGGATGTTATTGATCATTTGATCCCATTTGTTTCCGGCGGGCTGGAAGAAGCGTAAACAACCTGTCGTAAGTTTGAGATTTGACTACACTTTTATTGTGATGGTGCACTGGAGATACCCATGGAAATTTTTATTCTGTTAGTGGTTTTAGTGGTACTGGTGTTTGCAGTCGGAGATATCCGTCGCAGCCTGGTGACTAAACCCGTTTTTGCTATTTTTAAACGCATTTTGCCGCCTATGTCTGACACAGAACGTGAGGCCATGGAAGCGGGCGATGTATGGTGGGACGGAGAGCTGTTCAGCGGACGTCCGGACTGGCAAAAACTGCTGGATGTACCTGAACCTAAACTCACTGCCGAAGAACAGGCGTTTGTCGACAACCAGTTGGCTAAACTGCTGGACATGCTGGATGATTTTAAAATTGTTCAGCAGGATCGCGATTTACCTAAACAAGTTTGGGATTATCTGCGTAAAGAACGCTTCTTCGCCATGATTATTGGTAAAGATTACGGCGGCCTCGACTTTACCCCGGCGGCAAACTCCTACATTGTTTCGCGAATTGCCAGTCGTTCTATCAGTGCTGCGGTCTCTGTTATGGTTCCAAACTCCCTGGGGCCGGGCGAGTTACTAACTCATTATGGTACCAAAGAGCAAAAAGACTATTGGTTGCCACGCCTGTCTGATGGTACCGACATTCCGTGTTTTGCCTTAACCGGACCGGAAGCTGGCTCAGATGCTGGTGCTATTCCGGATGAAGGTATTATTTGTAAAGGCGAGCACGAGGGTGAAGAAGTTGTTGGCATTCGTCTTAACTGGTCGAAGCGTTATATTACCTTAGCGCCTTCAGCAACGGTTCTGGGTTTGGCATTTAAACTCTACGACCCGGATGCCTTATTAGGTGATAAGAAAGAAATTGGCATTACTTGTGCGTTAATTCCGACATCGCACAAAGGTGTTGAAATTGGCGACCGTCATTTTCCTCTGAACCAGGCGTTTCTGAACGGTACAACCTATGGTAAAGACGTCTTTATTCCGCTGAAATGGATTATTGGTGGTTCAGACTATGCCGGTAAAGGCTGGCGTATGCTGGTTGAATGTTTGTCGGCAGGGCGTGGTATTTCACTGCCGGCACTGGCTGCTGCATCAGGCCACGTAACTCAGCGTATGACCGGTGCTTACGCTTATGTGCGTCAGCAATTTGGCATGCCAATTGGTATGTTCGAAGGTGTGCAGTCATCAATGGGTAAAATTGGTGGCACCAACTACATTCTGGAATCTATGCGTCGTCTGACCATTTCGGCTTTATGTCAGGGACAGAGTCCTTCAGTAGTAACTGCCATGACTAAATACCATATGACCGAAATGGGTCGTGAGGTATTAGAGCATGCAATGGATATTCACGCCGGTAAGGGCATTCAATTAGGTCCGCATAACTATTTAGGCCACGCCTACATGGCGACGCCAGTGTCTATTACGGTTGAGGGTGCAAATATTCTGACCCGTAACCTGATGATATTTGGTCAGGGTGCAACGCGTTGTCACCCCTATGTACTTAAAGAAATGAAAGCTGCGGCTAACCCTAATGAAGATGAGGGTATGCGTGAGTTTGACGGCCTGCTGATGAAGCATATCGGTTTTGCCGCCAGTAACGTCTTTGGCAGCTTATGGCTGGGCTTAAGTGGCGCACGCTTTGGCGAGTCTCCGGTGAGTGGTGAAACTGCTCATTATTATCGTAAGCTGGGTCGTATGAGCCGTGGTTTAGCTTTAGCATCAGATATTTCTATGCTGATGATGGGTGGCGATTTGAAACGTAAAGAAATGATTTCAGCCCGCTTAGGTGACATTTTGAGTCATTTATATATGGGCTCGGCAGTACTGAAGCGCTTTGAAGACGAAGGCCGTCAGGTAGCCGACTTACCTTACGTTCATTATGCGCTGAAGCACCATTTATACAGCATTGCCGATGCGTTCTATGGCTTTTTTGATAACTTCCCGAATCGCTTTATGGCTTGGGTAATGCGTATTTTGATATTCCCGCTGGGCAATCACTTCAAAAAGCCGTCTGATGAAATTTTACAGGATATCAGTGTCAGCATGATGGAGCCGGGCGTTACTCGTGACCGTCATACCTTCCTGTGCTACTGGAAAGACAGTATTGGTGATGCCACCGGGCACATGGAAAAAGCCTTTATTTCGATGCTGGAAATGAAGTCGGTTTACAAAACGCTGCGTAAAGCGCAAAAACGCGGTGAATTGTCCTCTAACCTCAATGGCAAAGAGCTTGCCGATGTGGCGCTTGAGAAAGGCTTAATCGATAAAGACACGGCTGAAAAGCTGGCTGAAACCGAAGAGCTTCGTTTAACCGCCATTGGCGTTGACAGTTTCGCTCCCGGTATTATCGAAAACAACCAGTTTTACACGGCTAAAGGCGACATAAGAAAAGCAGCGGTTAAAGATTAACCGCTGCTGCATCGGGTTCCTGCGTATAGCCTTACTGCAGGGACTCGCGCTTATCCTTCATGTTGTGAATAGGTTTAACAAAAGAGCGCGCCTGAGCGCTCTTTTTTATTTCTGCGCTGGCAGAGCTTACCGGGCAACTGCCGGTACTAATGTATGTGTTTGCGGCCGCTGTTAGTGGATCTTCTGAGCTTCCCCAGTCAGCGACCAGTTGGTCTTCAACCGAACAGGTTGGCGCAATACCGTCGTAGTATTTACCTTCCCCTTCAGAGTTAACTGTCTCAAAGTTAATGGCAAAAGTGACTTTATCGCACAGTTCTTCCGGCATTTGACCAACGGGTTTACCACAAGTCGGTTCGCCTATTGTAACCACATCAATGTGGGGGCTTAGTGAGTTAATAATAATTTCTGACGACGAACAACTGCTGCCGGTGGTCAGTACAAATACACGGTCTAAATCAAGTTGCTCAACGCCGTCAACTAAGCTGAAGGCTATGGTTTCGTTTTTATCGCTGTTTTGCTCATTAAAACGGTATTGTAAAAAGGTTTTCCCCTCAACATTGGTTCCGCCAACCTGCGTTGCCGCCTGGTTTGCGTAGCGAATTAAGCCACCGCCGTTGTAGCGTACATCAATGACTAAATGGTCAATGTTGTCGGCAGCAAACTGGTCAAATGCCGTGTTTAAGTCTGAGCCCGTACGGTTAATAAAAGAGTCCAGAGTAAAGTAGCCTACGGTTTCGCCGTCAACAGGGTAAGTTTGGGTTCCCATAACGGTATTGGTTTCTACTTCAACTTTACTCAAAACTTCAGTTGCCTGTGTTCCATTTGGTTTCTGCCAGGTAATTTCTTTATCCACGCCTTGCTCGTTAGCTCCCAGAGCGTCATCAAACTGTCCATTAGCTAATAGCTCAGAAACTTCTACGCCATCAATAGCGATGAGTTCATCACCGCGCGCAATACCCGCGTTTGCGGCCGGAGAGTCGTCATAAACAAAACGAATTTTCACCCGGCTTGCGCTAATTTGCTCCATAGAAAAACCAAACCCGAAGTAAGTCGCACTGACAAACAGGTCATCGTATTCCTCTTCTGTAAGAATGTAGCTGTAGGTGTCCTCCGGTACGCGCAATTCCTCAAGAACCGCATAAACGTCGTCAAATGCCTCTGGGTCTAAGCTGTCCTGTAGCTGACTTGCCCAGAAGTAATCCTCTTTCATGTACTCGAAAAACTCTTCATTTTGATATTCAGCGGAACAAAACGCGTAGTCATTGTCGCCACCACCAGCGGAGCCTGAACTACCGGAACTGCCGCTGTCTGAGCCATCACAGGCAGACAGTGCCAAAGTAATACCAATACATAAAAGCGATTTTTCGAGTTTCATACTACGTCTCTCTTATTGTTGTAATAATGTTAATTTAGCACAGCGGACGAAAAGATAAACAGGGAACATGGCGTCTTTACTGAACTCATGGCAAACTGCTGACTATTGAAAACGAAATGAGACAGCTGCTGTTATGGCACAATTAATGATAGATATTGCGGGCACAGAGCTGACCGCCGAGGACAAAAAACTTCTTGCGGCACCGGCCGTTAACGGGTTAATTCTGTTTACACGAAATTTTGCTTCGCTGGAACAACTGCAAGAGTTAATACGTGAGGCACGAGCCGCCGCTGCTAAGCCGTTGCTTATTGCAGTAGACCACGAAGGCGGGCGGGTGCAACGTTTTCGTGAAGGCTTTAGCGCTATTCCTTCTATGGGTTCGCTGCAAAAAATTGAAAATGACGATGAACGTCAGCGTGCCGCGCGCGACTTAGGCTGGCTAATGGCAGCAGAAGTTCAGGCTGTGGGCATTGATATCAGTTTTGCCCCGGTACTGGACGTAGACGACTGCAGTGACGTTATAGGTGATCGCGCATTTTCTGCAGTGCCGTCGGAAATTTCTAAGTTAGCGTCTTCGTTTATTGAAGGCATGCATGAGGCCGGTATGGCCTGCACCGGCAAGCACTTCCCTGGGCACGGTTCTGTTCAGGCCGATTCCCACATTGCCATTCCGGAAGACGACCGTACCTTAGAGCAAATTCGCGCGCACGACTTAAAACCGTTTTTGTCATTAAGCCAGAAACTGGACGGCATAATGCCGGCTCACGTTATATACCCGCAAATAGACCCGCAACCTGCTGGCTTCAGCGAGTTCTGGTTACAGCAAATACTGCGCAGCGAATTGCAGTTTAATGGCACTATTTTTAGTGACGATTTGTCTATGCAGGGCGCTACCGTTGCCGGTGACATGCAGCAGCGCGCGGTGACGGCGCTAAAGGCAGGCTGCGACATGATACTGGTGTGTAATGACAGAGCAGGGGCGGTGCAAGTATTGGACGCTGATTTGCCAGCAACAGAGCCGGAAAGTGCCCAACGCGTGAACCGAATGCTGATGTCATCGTCGGCGGTGTCGCTCGAAGAGTTAAAACGCACTCAGCGCTGGGAACAAGCCCAACGCTGGCTGTAGGTTATTCGTAGCCTTTTATTCGTAAGCAATAGGGTCTTCAATGCCGTTGGCGGCGAAGGCCTCTAAGCGTTCCTGGCAGGCTCCGCATTTACCACAGGCTTTGTCGCGGCCGTTGTAGCAAGTCCAGGTTTGGCTGTAGTCCAGCCCCATTTTAATGCCGTCGGCTAAAATCGCGTTTTTGTCCACGTCTAAATAGGGCGCATGAACCGCTACCGGCTCGTAGTTCGCCATTTTACTCACTACATCCATTTGGCGTACAAACTCAGGGCGACAGTCCGGGTAAATAGCGTGGTCACCCGAATGCGCACCGTAATACACCGCAGAGGCCTCTTCAGACACCGCGTAACCAATGGCCAGTGACAGTAAAATCATATTGCGGTTTGGCACCACAGTGGACTTCATTGACTCTTCTTCGTAGTGGCCTTCAGGAATATCTATGTCGTCGGTTAGCGAGCTACCCGACAGCAGCGAGTTAATAGCGGTAATATCCACCACTTTGTGGGGTATTCCATGCTGTTTACAGACGTTAGCCGCAACTTCTAATTCTTTTACATGGCGTTGCCCGTAGTTAAACGACAGTGCCAGTACCTCGTTTCCCTCGGCCAGGGCTTTGTGCAAAACGGTAAAAGAGTCCATTCCGCCAGAATAAATAACAACGACCTTTTGCGACATGCTGTAACTCCCCGTATAATCCGCATTCACTCATGTTAACCAAAGCCATTTTAACGGAAGCTATGTCTTACCGCATCAACGAAATTTTTGAAACCTTGCAAGGCGAGGGCACCTTTACCGGCGTGCCATCTATTTTTCTGCGTTTGCAGGGTTGTCCTGTGGGCTGCCCCTGGTGCGATACCCAGCACACATGGGAAACCAACCCCAGCGACCAAGTAAGCATAGACGCATTAATGGCAAAAACCGAAGCCTCAGCAAAATGGTCAGAAATGACCGCCGAGGACATTATTGCGCGCTTTGAACAAGAAGGTTACTCCGCCAAACATGTAGTGATAACCGGCGGCGAACCCGCTATGTTTGACTTACTGCCGCTTGGCAAAGCCTTAGAAGCCAAGGGCTACCAACTGCAAATAGAAACCAGCGGTACCTTTGAGCTAAAAGTGACCGACAGCACCTGGGTAACGGTATCGCCCAAGCTGGATATGCCAGGCGGCTACCTAGTGCGCCCCGACTGCATGGCACGAGCCAATGAAATAAAGCACCCCATAGCCATGCAAAAGCACATAGACGCGCTAGATTCCTTACTAAAACGCTGCCCACCCAAAGCCGACGCCATTATTTGCCTGCAACCCATAAGCCAGCGGCCACGCGCCACCGAGCTTGCGATGAAAACCTGCATAGCGCGCAACTGGCGGCTTTCCGTGCAGATGCATAAATATCTTAATATTGAGTAACTTGCTAAAAAAGCGATGTTCCTATCTATGCCATTATAATTAACGTTTATATTGCGTACTGTTTAGGCGTCGAAATATTTTGTGGGGCATGCTGGTTTCATTTCATCTTTCTCGTATAGTAGGGTGTTATAGAGTAAATATTAACCGAGGTGGTTATGACGATATCTGCAGAAGTTCTCGAAACTGAAGCGCTTTCCCTTCCCAAAGAGGAGAAAACCCGATTGATAGTTCACCTATTGGAGAGTCTTGAACAGCGCTCTGGCTCGAATTCGCAACAAGTGGAGCAAGCCTGGGTGGCTGAAGCAAATAACCGATACGAAGCTTATATTCGGGGTGAAGAGCAAGCTATCCCATCTGAGGACGTATTTAAAGATCTTAAGGCAGATGATCGTTGAAACCTGTTCGCTTTCTTGAATCTGCCCGCGAAGATATTCGGCGAGAAAAGAGCTATTATCAGAAAATTAGCCCTGACTTAGCTAGAAAGTTTCAAAGTGCAGTAGAAACAGCCGTTAAAGCTGCTGCAAACCAACCTTTGGCGATGCAAATTCTTGAGCATAAGGTTCGCCGCTGGCCTTTAGAGATATTTCCTCACGGAATACTCTACCGCGATGAAGCTGAGTTTATCCTCATATTAGCCGTCTTCCATCCAAAACAAGCGCCAATGAAGTGGCACAGTAAACTACACACCTAAAAAATCTTAGCTGCCATAAACTTTCTACGCAGATGCATAAATATCTTAATATTGAGTAAGACATTTGCTACTTCTGATCTGACTCTCTAAAACTCGTTCTATACTTCCTGACGTCAACGCCAATTATGGTGTTGCCTATTGCCAGGAGGGAATTATGAATACGCATTTAGCTTGGCGTTCTCGTGGTCAGGGAATGACGGAATACATCATTATTGTTGCTTTGATTGCTGTTGCTGCAATCGGAGTCTATTCACTTTTTGGTAAGTCCATACGTAACCAGGTGGCTGGACTTGCTCAAGAAATGACAGGGCAATCATCTACGCAACAGTTAAACCGAGCTCGCCAGTCGTCAAGGCGCGCAGGAACCGTGGCAAATACTGAAGTAAACCTCGGAAATTATGACGAGGCCACCGAGCAAGGCAAGAAGAAATGATTGCTTTGGCAAAATCCAATACGCGAATAAAAGGACAAACCCTGATTTTAATGGTCGGGGTTTTGTTACTCGTTTCAATGTTGCTTTTTGCGGTGACGGACATGGGCAAACACGCCCGGCGTCAATGGTACTTGCAAAGTGTTGCTGATAACGCGGCTTATAGCGCAGCTGTTGGTATGTCCCGGCAAATGAATTTCTTGGCTTTAACAAACCGTGCGCTTATTGGAAACCAAGTAGCAATAGCTCAGTGGGTTGGTTTAGCGAGCTACATGTCTATGTTAGACCGAACTGCGGACAATTTAGAGACAGTAACGTCATTCATTCCTTATATCGGGCAAATAACCAGAGTGTTATCTACTATTCTCGACCGAGTCGAGGAAGGTTATCAGCAACTGGCGCGCGTCTTAATCCGTTTCCAGTCAGCTGTAATACAAGGCATATCAGCGGCACAGAGACTGTTAGATTCAAGCTTTGTTATTGAGTTGCCTCTTCTAATTCAAGATATCGTTTCTAAGCATTCAGGAGATCTAAGTTGGGAAGCTTATCAAGGTGGAGGTATAGCACCGTTTCCAAGCCTTTGGTGGCGTAAAACAAAAGTTCGAAAAACTGAAAAAGAGCAGGATTCAAAAGAGTTTGAAGAGCTTACTTTAAATAGTCTGGATCCTTTTAGTAGAAGTAGAGGGTACAACTGGGTGGAAGTATTTAGTCATAAAATAGTTAAGCGCGGTGGAACAGAATTATCAAGAAACAGAAATGGGGGCTGGGACTGGCATGCGCTGGATTCCGTTTCGCTTCACGGACGAAAATGGTTTGTAGGAAGTTATAGGGAGCAATTGCCATTAGGCTGGGGCGCTAAAGCTCAGCAGCAAAGACGTTATCATCGTTCCAGTTATGGGGGCGCATTTCAAAGCAACTCGATGGCCTCCCGACTAGGTTTAGCGCAGATGGAGTCGTTTAATTCGAATCCGCAAAAGTTTAGCTATATGCGGCTAAGCAGCTTTTTAAAGATGAGCATGGATACAGTGATAATAAAAGTGGGGGACAGTAACCAAGTCGCATATGCTAAAGCAAAAACGCATTTTAGTCGTCCTGGTAAAGTTTTCTCTAGAAAAGATGATCTTTATGAAACGGATAACTTGTTTAATGCGCTCTGGGAGGCTCAGTTAATTTCTCTATCGTATCAAGATAAAACAGGAATTTTAGGTCGTGATGCGCTTTAAATGTAAAGGTCAAGCTACAGTTGAGTTTATATTATCGATTGGTATTTTGCTAGCTATTTACTTGTCTGTTTATCAAGCCCTTATACCTGCGGTTAATAGCAGTACCATTAGCCTTATTGAAGCTCGTAAAAATATCTGGAGCAGGGTAATGGATGTTGAGCAAGCTCAATTATCGGGAGAGTATCGGCTAAACAAACATACAGAAAATTTATTTATCCCTTTAAATAAACTTCTTCCAGTAAAGCTCCAAGGGGAAAATTTAAGAGAGTTGAAAAAAATTAATAGAAAACTTTTTTATCCAATGGGTAGGTTAACAGATAGTTGGCAGGCAAAAAGTAGACGGCAGCTATCAACTAGGCCTGCGTCTTTAGTTGTAAACAACCTTCTCTCGGGAGAAATAACAGAGTTAATCCAAGATGGGATTGGCTCACTCTTTTTGGCTAAAGAGCTTAGTTCCGATTATTTAGTTTTCGGTACGATATCTCCGGACGTCGTGCCCGAGGAAGTACTTCACAAAAAGGAATAGTTATGGATTTACCCGTAGTTTTAGATGATTGGAGCTGGGTTGAGCAACCAATTAGTTCATCCATCAATATTGATGCTTTTTTTTTGAGAAAACCAGAAACTCCTGACTGGAAAGAGTTGAGTCAATTTTATCCATATTGTCCTGGGGGGAAAACAATCTTTTGGCTTTGTCCAATAGAAAACACGGACTGGACGTTGTTTGAGGTTGAAAACGGACAATGGATATTAATGCCATTGACTAAGTCCCCAGCACATGAAGAATCTTTAAAGGGACCCATTACTCCAATTTCAGAATATGAAAATAATGGAGAAAAAATATGGATTTATTTAGCTAGATATCCGCTTAAACCATTGCAAACGGCAATGATGTCTTATTACAGCCAAAAAGTAGACTCTTTTCAATCTATCGAGAAAGAAAATGACGTTTGGATATTAAAAGAAGGTATGGGTCGCGTAGTTTTTTCAGAACAAGGCGAGTATGTGATTTTGGCACATTATTTATGACTTGAATATTAAAGTTTTATCTACATAAATATGGAAATTATTTTGCTAAAAATCTGTGGATTTAACTGTAAAAAAACTATTAGTAAAGCTTTAGTTAAGGTACGTATATGATTGCTGATATTCCTGCAGGGTTTGATAAATGGGAATGGTCTGAAATGCCAATTTCCCAGAACGCGACGGCTGCTGCTTATTTTTTACAAAGCCCTAATGTTCCAGACTGGAGTCTTATTGAAGATTTCTATTCCTACTGTCCAGCTCCTCATGGAGATTTTTGGATCTGTCCAATTGGAGAAGACAACTGGACTTTTTTCAAAGGAAATGATGGTTCATGGATTCTAAGTAAAATAATTCTTCCGCATATGGAAAAGCCTAAGCTTGACGGGCCCTTTCATGCCATTTCAAAAAACCAGAAAAATGGAAAAGAGGTCTGGGTTTATTTATCGACGTTCAAATTCAAAGATATAAAAAACGTATTGAAATTAACTTACAGCCAAAAAATCTATTCTTTTCAATCGATTGAGAAACCTCATGACTTTTGGATCTTTAAAGAAGATATGGGGCGCCTAATGTTCTCCGAGCAAGGTGAGTATGTGATTTTGGTTCATGTCCTATGAGAAGAAAGCAGAGTGGTCAGGCATCGACAGAGTGGTTATTGATCTCTCTCTTAATAATGACCACTTTATTTATTGTTGAAGAGCAATTTTCGCTCCTTGATTATTTAATTGAGACGGGTCGTAAGGCGAAAGATTTTTATTATTTTATTTGGCGCTATTTAGTACTAATACCAGGAGGAGGCTCATGACAAAAAAGGCGAAATGGATTTTTGCCGTAATTTTTAGCTCAATAATTTCTATGGTGACAGTTTTTCTAATTCATCAATATCTACAGCAAGAAACTTCCCGACGACTTCAAGAGGCCTCAGGAAGTGCTGGTAGCGTTGTTGTTTTTTCCAAAGACCTTAATGCCGGAGATCTTCTTGAAGTAAGCGACTTACTGGTTCGAAAATATCCGCACGAACTTATCAATGAGCAGTGGTATTTGGAGAGTTCCGCTAGTTTGATTATCGGTAGGAAACTAAGAAATTCTGTTAAATCTGGTGAACCTGTTTCTGAACGAGTTTTATCGAATAATCAGAACAGTGGTTTGTCGGAAGTTCTGCCTAACGGTTACTACGCTATTACGGTCACTACGGATAATTTAGGCCACCATAATGCGTTGCTGAAAGTCGGAGATCTAGTCGATATTGTATTTGCTGGGGATTCTTTTGAAAGTTCACGAGAATACGTTTCTTTTGAAGAAATCGAGGTTTTCGATATCCACGGATTACAGGAGGGATATGGTTCATATTCGCTGACATTGTTGGTGGAGCCTGAGAAGGTAGCGGCATTTACGAGAGCTATTGGAAGTCCAATGTTGGTCTGGGCGAGAGGCCGCCATTTGGAACAAGCAAGTATTTGGCATCAAGATTCTAAACAAAGCAAGGTGCAACCATGGAAGGTTCAGTAAAGTTCAAACATTACTTATTCGTGACTCTGTTCTTTTTCGTCGCACTTAGTGTTAGGGCAGAGGTTAATCATAGCTCTTACCAACTTGAAGAAGGTGAGACTCGTATTATCAGTATAGAACCCGGAAGCGATATTCTTATCAGTGACGAGAGTGTTGTAGATGTTCATGTGCTCGACAATAGCAGGGCGGTTCTAAGAGGGGTGGGAGTTGGCAAAGCTGATATCTGGCTTAAATCCGAAGAGGTATTAAAAGAGTTAAAGGTTATTGTAACGGCTAGCCTGGAACTCTCCCTGGAGGGGCGTTTAGAAGCTTTATCTGAGGCAGAGCAAACCCTTAGAAAAACAGAAAAGTCGGGGCTTACAGTTTTATCGGGCAAGGTATCCAAAAGGCATTACGGTGAATTAGAGAGAATTTCCGAGAATCATGAAGAGATTTTAAATTTAACTGAATCTTTTCAGGAAGAGCCGCCTATGTTGACCTTAAGAGTCAATATTCTGGAAACCAAGCGCCAGTATCTCGAAGACCTTGGAATTAGATGGCAAGGGACAACGAGCGGCCCTACATTTTCGAGCTCTTTATCTGGTTTGTTCGAGTGGGACGCCGAAATTAATTCTCAACTGATGCTCATGCAGCGACGTGGCCTCGCTAAATTATTGGCAAACCCCGTTCTATCTACCCAAAGCGGTGAGAAGGCAACTTTTCTTGCAGGTGGAGAGCTTCCCATTCCGCAAGTTGTAGCACAGGGCATGCAGGACGTCACTTTCCGCGAATACGGTATTAGACTTGTTATTCAGCCGGTGGTTTTAGATAACAATAGAATTAAAACGCAGCTCCACGCCGAATTAAGCAATATTGATCCTGCTGTTTCCGTTTCAGGTGTACCCGGCATACTTAGTCGTCGTACGGAATCGGTGTTTCTCTCAAATGATGGAGACACACTGGTTTTGTCTGGTCTTTTAAGTACAGATGAGTCAGCTCAGGATGACCAGATACCGGGCTTAGGTTCATTACCGATTCTGAAAAACGCTTTCAGAAGTCAGCAAAACAGAGAGCAAACCACGGAATTAATTATTATGGTTACGGCTGAGCGCATGGATACGGCTAAAGAACGGTTGCATGATAAGCAAAAACGGTTAGCGCAAAAACACGACTGGTACCAGAAGGACTCCATTTTACAGCTAAGGGAGACATTTCGATGATATCAGTTAATTTAATTAACAGCCTCAAAGAGCATTTAGATACCAGAGATCCGCGTTTTGAGTCTATGAGCGAATGTGAGTTGAGGCGCTATGCTGAATCCTATTTAAAGAAAACTACAGGCGAGTCTGGAAAAGATATAGCAGATGCAGTAGCTGAAGTCATTGGCCTGGGGCCTATTGAGGGTCTTTTAGAAGATGATTCAGTAACTGAAATCATGGTCAATAGTTATGATCAGATCTATGTTGAGCGCTCAGGTAAGTTGAAAAAAGCGGATGAACAATTCAGTAACGAGGTTTCCTTGCGGCGAACCATCGATAAGATTGTTCTGCCTTTAGGTCGTCACGTTGATGATGCATCCCCCATGGTCGATGCTCGTCTACCAGACGGTTCTCGTGTAAATGCTGTTCTAGCTCCTTTAGCAACCAAAGGATCGTGTCTCACTATTCGAAAGTTTACTAAGAAATCGTTAACCATCGAGGACTTAGTAGATAGTGGTTCACTAACAAAGCAAGCTGCTGAATTTTTAAAGCTTGCTGTTCGTTGTCGCCAAAATATTATTGTTTCTGGTGGAACCGGAACGGGAAAAACAACCTTATTAAATATTCTATCTCAGGAAATTCCTGAATATGAAAGCCTAGATTCAACTAATAACTGCA